>NZ_JBDNJQ010000087.1:0-34441 GCF_051172895.1 Nostoc sp. CALU 1950
GCCGTCTCTACAAAAGACCGATTATTGTAGAGACGGCGATTCATCGCGTCTTTTGTCTTAACCGAACCGTATTCTGTACCGTCTCTTTGAATCCAGATTTTGTCCTTGATAATGCCAATATGAACTAAGCAACCATGCACGCGTTGATTATTTTCCCAGCCTAGTGTTAGTAATAGGTAATGATTAGCAGTTTGATCTATAATTAATTGTCTTTCTAGTTCTCCGTAAGCGTAAGGAAGTTGGGCGTATTCGTCTAATATTTTTTGAATAATTTGGCGATAATTATCTAAGGTATCCATTGCAGTAACACCTCTCGTTTTGAGTCGAAGACAAGTAAAAAAAGGCGTTGATTTTCTAATAATATTTTACCAATTGCTTCTTGAAATATTTCTGAATAGGTTTCTTGACGAATAGCCATATACAAGCGGCGGTCAGGTTCTAAGCGAGTGAGAATATCGTAATATAAGATATATTGCCCTAAAGCATTTTCTAGATCAGTGACTGGAGAAGCACCTACCAGATATAAAATGTGTTCAAATTGTTTTTTCTCAAAGCCGAGCAATAGTTGATTGTTTGTACTAACAAGCTAAAATTTAGCTATAATCACAGCAAAAATGCTGCTCTCCTAAATCTAAAATTCCAAATTTAAAATTGATATGATGGAATGGATTCCGCCCATAGCATTTATTCTAGCTGGCTTACTGGCTGGGATAATTGGTGAAAAAGTTATCTTCAAAAAACTGGAAACATTCGTTAATAACAAACGAATTGCCGGGGGTAATATTATATTTCACTCTCTGCACCGCATGACTTTTATTTGGTTTGTCATTGGCGGTTTCTTTTGGGCAATTCTGAGTTCTCCACTCAAGCCAGATGTTGCCATTGTACTGCAAAAAATTCTGACGATCGCACTGCTGTATTCAGTAACCTTAGTTTTAGCGAGATTGACTGCTGGTTTTGTGAATTTATTTATCCGCAGAGCAGAAGGGGTTCCCACATCGCTAATTTCTAACCTGGCTAAAACTACTGTTTTAGTTTTGGGAACATTAATCATATTGCAAACTGTGGGTATTCAAATTACGCCAATAGTCACAACTTTAGGTATTGGTGGTCTAGCAGTTGGTTTGGCACTTCAAGACACACTTGCCAATTTGTTTTCTGGGTTTTACTTAATTATCTCTAAGCAAGTAAGAACCGGAGATTATGTGAAACTAGATGCTGGGCATGAAGGATATGTTATAGATATTTCTTGGCGCAATACGACCATTAAAGAAATTTCTAATAATGTTGTCATTGTTCCCAATTCTAAGTTGTCTTCGGCAATTTTCACCAACTATCATTTACCTGCAAAAGAAATTACTTTAACAATGGATGTAGGTGTCAGTTATGATAGCGATTTGGAGCAAGTTGAAAAAGTGACTGTAGAAGTTGCCAAAGAAGTCATGCAAGAAATTGCACCGGAATTAAAAGGAATTGAACCATATATCAGATTTCATACTTTTAATGATTTTAGTATAGATTTTACGCTTTATATGCGCGTAAATGAATATTTTGATCAGCGTATTGGTAAACATCTATTTGTTAAGAAGTTACATAAACGCTATCAGAAATCCGGAATTCAAATTCCTTTTCCGGTTAGGGAAGTGTATATGCAAGATAATTCAGCTATGGAACGAAATTAGCCCTGGCGACTAGAAGTCGCGGCTACACAGACAAAACCCACCTCCGTGGGTTAAAAACCTTGATTTTCTCTTAGTGGACTTAGTTGTATAGTCGCGATTTCTAATCGCCTGGTGGAAGATGTGAGCTTAAATTGCTAATGCTCGTTTTTCTAATGGTAGTTCAAAGCGATCGCCTGGTTTCGGCTCAAGTACCTGTGTCGCCAGATTATTTTTCTCAAGTAAGGAACGAAATTCTTCAGCAGTTCCTTTAGTTTGAATGAGTTTCATCAGCAATCCTTCAAACGCCACATCACCACCAGCTGCTGTAGGTATTATTACTTGAGGTTGTAACGACTTTACTACTTCTAAAGCGCTATTTTTACCTTTAATAATCGACCCAAGCAAAGGCAACGTCATATCAATAAACGGTGTAATCACTACATCAATGGGTGCAGATTGCTGAAGTTGTGGAGAATGATAACCGTGAGGCTCGTAGTATACAGTTAGCCCACTCTCCAATTCTTTGAGAAGATAACTATTTTCTACCAAAGTGGGGCCAATGGGCGAACCGGGGAAAGCTTTGATTTCAACTTGATTATTTAAACTGAAAGTTTCACCATGAGCGAGAGTAGTAATTTGGGTGTAACCTAACTGCTGTACTACCTTGGCAGCATTGGGAGAGGCTACAACTTTGATGCTGTGGTCGAGTACCTGAAGCGTTGGTGGGTGAGCGTGGTCTTCTAAACCCTGAGAGAGCAGGATCAAATCAATATTATCTGGGATTGGGCGATTTTGCGATCGCGAACCTTTAAACAGCCAATCCAAATTGCTGAAAATTAACGAACCAACCAGCCAAGGGTCAATCAGTATTCGTTTTCCGCCGATTTCCAGTAGCCAAGAGTTGCTGTCGAACCAAGTTAAAAACATAAATTTTGTGAAGATAACGCCTACCTTCATTATCAATCGTGTCAGCTTTCAGGGTAACTGAAAGTTTAGGTTAATAACCCTTCATCTGCATGAAGGGTTATTAACATCAGGTCACTGGAATAACTTTACACAATTCTTGGAACAGTAGGTTTACTACTTTACTCATGAGCTTTCCTTGGATGTGCTTACCACCTAGCAGCTTCTCACCTTGCTCACTGACGTTAGCTTTGAGTGAGTCGTTGAAATCTCGTTTGAAATTTGAGGGCTTATGGGGTGAATTTCGGGTAGTTAGCACCAGTTGTTTAGGAGTTTGTCCCTGCATGGGCATTACTGTAGTGATTGTAAGTAATGGAAGTCACGGTAATAGTCCATGCTTAATTGTAAATCCGCAGAGCGATCGCGAACTTCTCTACTCATACATCAAACAGAATCAAGGCTAACTACAAGAGTTTTTTAAAGCTTCCAATTATTGAAATTAAACTGAATTTTATCTTGCGCTATGTTTCAATCAAGTGGCAAAGAAAAAAGGGGTGAATATTTAAATTCACCCCTTTTTCTAGGTTATTAGGGAGGTAAAAAATACTTATCCAACCCGTATTAATACCATTCTGGTCTGAAGAATTATTCTTTTAAACGAGGTATATTTGGTCTGACAAAGGTAGCAGAGGAATTAGTGCTTCTGGCATTAGTGCTTGAAGAAGCAGTAGTTGGGGAGCTGAGATTCAAGAAATCGATCAGTTTGAGAGTACGATTACGAATTTTCCAGCGCCCATTTATTTTGACGACTTTATCTTCATAAGTGCCATTAGCAACATCAATGCTGGTTTCCGAACGTTTGTGAGTCGCATGGAGATAAGAAGTCGCTGTTGCTTTATTATTTTCAACTGAAATGTTTATCGTACCTATTAGGTGTTGGGTAGCTTGATATCCATTTCCTTGAAATACTGAATAGACAAAATCTGCCCAAGAATCTGTCCCATAACGTGTTTCACTGGCGCCATCTGGAAAAATAGCAGTGAGGACTGAATCTTGAGTAAAACAATCCCGATAAATATTTTTTCCTTCTAGTAGATTTCCTCCACCAATAGCGTCAGTTCCCAGCGCATAACAAGATGTTAATTTTTGAATTTCTAATTCTGCGTTAGGTTGAGTGGCACTTGCTATTTCAAACCTACCTCCAATAAACAGCACAAGAGCAACTGCAATCACAACCAGAGTTATTCGATTTAACAGAAACGAGATAGCATTTGTAACTATTCGCCCATTGTCTCTTCTTTTTTCCACAGGATAGCCACCTTAATTTTTACTATTTTCGCATCTTGCACTTTACCATAAACCAAATCTTTAGCTAATAGTTGTAGCTCATTAAAATGGCTAAACTATTTGCATAATTTTCTAGCAATTATGTTTTGTATATGCCAGAAAATCTGTTTTTAGTGAATAATAAAACTAGGACACGATTTGATGTATACAATTAGTTATAGCAGGTATATGACAAATTTTAGGTGTTAATTATAACTAAATTTATGTAGATTTGATTAAGTAATAAACTTAAGACTTACATGGTTTTATTAATAGCGAATAACTTTTTTTATCAATTGCAACAAAGCAAATATAATCAATATGTCACTCCTAAATTATTCGTGATAAGTTCCCCCAAATTTTAAAAAATTGGGGTTCTCCGGCTACAACTATCAGAAACCTCTTATTCTCCTAAAATAGGAATAGAAATTATAAAATGTGTTCCTTCTCCTAAGACAGATTCACAAGTCAAACTTCCACCATGATTTTCTACTATAATTTGCCGACTAATAGATAATCCTAATCCCGTACCTTTTCCTACAGATTTAGTAGTAAATAAATTCTCAAAAATAGAGTTCTTAACTTCTTCTGTCATTCCCTTTGCATTATCTTTAATATTAATTACCACGTTTTCATTATCTACTTGTAGATAAGTTTCTATAGTAATAATATTAGGATGTGTTTCTTGAATTTCTAAAAAACTACGACCTACATTTGCTTCTTCTAAAGCGTCAATTGCATTGGCAATAATATTCATAAACACCTGATTTAATTGTCCCAAATAACATTTTACTGATGGAATATATGCATAATTTTTAATTATTTCAATGGCGGGACGATTATGATCAGCTTTCAGACGATGCTGTAAAATCATTAAAGTACTATCAATACCTTCATGGATATTCGCTAATACTTTGGACGTAGTATCGGCACGAGAAAAAGTACGGAGAGATGTACTAATATTCCGAATGCGCTGTGTCCCTACTGTCATACCATCAATCATTTTTGGTAAATCTTTTAGTAGAAAATCTATATCTATTTCTTCGGCTTTTTCTTCAATTTCCGCGCCAGGATTTGGGAATTTTTCTCGGTATAATTGCAGATAGTCTATTAAATCTTTAACAATATCTTTTGCTTGAGCAATACTACCTGTAATAAAACCAATGGGGTTGTTGATTTCGTGTGCGACACCTGCAACTAAATTTCCCAGAGAAGACATTTTTTCACTTTGGATAAGTTGTAGTTGCGCCTCTTGTAAATCTTTTATTGACTGTTCTAATTCCCTAGATTTATCTTGCGCTCTTGTGTATAAGCTGGCATTTTCTATGGCAATGGCCATTTGAGAAACTAAGACTTTTAATACTTCTACCCTTTCTGGAACAAAAGCTCCTGATGATAACTGGTTTTCTAAATAAATAATCCCAGTAAGCTGTGATTGATACATAATTGGCAAACAAAAGATTGATTTTGTTTGAAATTTCTGAATATAAATATCAAGGTTAAAAGGTTCTGCAAGAATAGCATCATTTAATACAAGATACTGCTGAGTTCGGAAAACGTAATTAATCACAGAGAGCGGTAAATCCTGATAGGTTTCAACAGGAATAGAGCGTAGAACTGTCACCAAATTATCAGCAGCATTTCCAGAAGCTTCGATATACAAATGATTGTCTTTAATTAGGAGTAGTACTGCTTTTTGCGCGGCAGCATTTTCTAGTAAAATTTTAATCAACTTGCCTAATAAATTTTCTAAAACAATTTCATTAGTAATCGCTTGTGAAAATTTGATGAATGCATTAAAGTCTAAAAAATCGCTCAAGCTACTATTGGTAGTGGTGCTAGTAGTGAGATGAATTGTATCTATTTTTGCAGTAGTATTTTCTATAGTAGTAGTTTGTCCTACTAGGAAAGTATACTTTGATTCTAAGTGTTTAACTTTAGCGATCGCACCCCAGCGAATATAGGCATAATAGGCTTTAGTTAGATAAGTTTGATGAATTAACTCTTTACCTAGAGATTTATAAAATTTTCCAGCTAACTCATAAGCTAAAGCTTCTTCTTGGAGAAAACCGTTTTCTTGAGATTTGGCAATAGAGTGTTCATAGTAGTCCATTGCTTCAAGCTTTTGACCTAAAACCTGATACCGTTCTGCCTCCACGAGATAAAATCTGTGTAAGTGATTCGTGGGAGCATGAGTAGCCCAGAGTTCCATCTTTTGCTGATTAGCTCGGACTTTTTCTAGAATAGCTTGCTTCTCAGACTCTTTAGCAGTATGATATATTGCCAAGTGGGCTAGAGAATCGTAAAAATAAAACAGTGGAACAACAAATAACCCTGTAACACCACCTAAAGAATTTTCTGCGATCGCAGCATTTTCTACAGCTTTAAAATACTCCCCAAATATGTAAGAGAGCATCAGCTTATTAACAAATAAATGGTTAATTGTGTAAAGATCATTTACTTGCTGATGAATTGGTAGCATACTTTGCTCGTCGTAGGCTTCTCCAATTAAACAGTCTACATTTTCAAAACTTCCTTTCAAGTTCAAAACTGTTTGCAAATATACTGAGTTCCAAGTAAAAGCGACTTGTTGCTTGATTCTTTTCAGCGAATCACAATAAGCTATCAGTTCTTTTTCTAAAACCCAAAGTTCTTTACCCAGCCAAAATGAATGATAGGGATAAATGTAACCACAATAACCAGCATATTCTAAATCTCCAGTTTCCAGACCACTAGAATATCCTGCCATTGATGATGTTAATGTCTCTCTAATATGCTCTTTCCAATGCATAACATGAGCGCTAACAACCGTCAGAATTTTAGCCTTGAGTTCTTCAGCATTAAATTGTGATACGAGACGTGAAGCTAATTTACCAAATTCATAGCCAGAATCAATTTCTCCTTGAACTCCACAAAGAAGTAATCCATAAAGACTATAACCATAGGCAGATACAGCCGTATTTCCATATCTTAAGGACAAATTGACCATTTTACAGACAATAATTGGCATCATTGCAGGAGCAGTTTGAAAAGCCGCCGGGAGAACTCCCATTAAGATTCTCATAGCTGCAATCTTATTAGGATCAGTCATTAATGGTAAGTTAATTAAATCTGCAATGGCTTTACCTTTCAAAGAAGCCGCGATTTCATCCATCCCCTGCTGAATATCAGTTGATGTGGGTTCGTCTGGAAAACTTATACCTAACAATTGCAGAATTGATACTGCTATCTGAATAGCTTCCAGTTGCTTGCTTTGAATGATAGAAGCGATAATCTGTACTTCATAGACTTTCACTTTATCTAGAAGGACTTTGGCTTCTTGCTGCACCACCTCAGCCCATTGTTGCATCTGCTCAAAATCACCGCCAAGATAAGCTACCTCTGCGGCTCCTTCATATAAACCGATAGTTAAGGTATATTCAGTTTCCCAAGCGTCTATATTTAAAAGCTCTATCCCATTTGTGAAGTATTTAAGAGCCGCCTCGTAAGCTGTAGAAGCTTTAGCTTTTCGTCCTGCAATTAAATTTAATCGTGCTAATTCAGTTTTTTCAGATTGCTCTATTAGGTTAACAATACCTACATTCAACTGATTGACGATATCAAAAATATTAGCTTCTATTTCCTCTTTAGGTATATTTTGGAGCAGCAATTGCCCAATTTTCAGGTGAGTAGATTTTTTCAGTTCTTCTGGAATCAACGAATATGCTGCTTGCTGCACTCTGTCATGTAAGAACTTATAACCTACCCGTGAAGTGTCGAAATTGAAATTAACCGCTTCTTCTTGATTAAAAACTAAAGGAATACGGTAAGCTTCACTTAAAGGTAGAATTAATCCCGCTTGCAAAGCCGAGTGTAAATCATTAGCCGTCAAAGAAGGTGATTTTTCATTGACTATCGATAAAACATCCAGACTAAATCTATCGCCCACACAAGCTGCTAATTTTAAAACATCTTGGGTGAGCGTTGGTAGTTTTTCAACTCTACTGGCAACTAACTCAACTACATTTTTATCGGTAATTCCAATTGCTTGTATATCCTCTAGACTCCACTGCCATCTAGCATTAGCAAAGTCAAATTTTAGTAAATTTTCTTGATAAAGTGCCTGAATTAATTGTGTTATAAAAAATGGATTTCCACCTGTTTTGTTACAAATTAATTCGGCTAATTGACTAATTTTATTGTTAAATACTCTAATGTCTTCATCCTGATTAGCTTCTACTTCTTGGAGAGTTTCGGCAACTAGCTTAGTTACATTTTCTAAATTTAAAGGTTGTAATACAAGATTATTAACTACCGTGCCACTATTTTTAATTTCTTCTATTTTTTGAATTAAAGGATGTGCCGAATTAACTTCATTATCTCTATATGCTCCGATAAATAGAAAATACTTGCTGTCTGTATCAGTTATGAGCAGTTGGATTAAATTTAATGTGGCTGAATCTGCCCATTGCAAATCATCTAAAAATATGACTAAGGGATGTTCTTTTTGGGTAAAAACTTGGATAAATTCTTTAAAAACATGATTAAAGCGATTTTGTGATTCTGTTGCCCCAATTTGGGCAACTTCTGGCTGTGTACCAATGATTAATTCTACTTCTGGAATTACGTCAGTAATAACTTTTCCATTTGTGCCTAAAGCTGATAGTATTTTATTCCGCCATATTTCTATTTGCTCATTATTTTCTGTCAGCAAATACCGCATCAAATAAGCAAAAGCTTGAATTAAAGAAGCATAAGGTATATTTCGCTTTAATTGGTCAAATTTACCAGAAATAAAGTACCCTTGTCTGCGAGTAATGGGTTTATTAACTTCATTCACTAGAACTGATTTGCCAATACCAGAATAACCAGAAACTAGCATCATTTCACTAGTCCCAGATGTAACGCGCTCAAATGCAGCTAACAGTTCAATAACTTGTTCTTCACGACCATATAATTTTTGAGGAATTAATAACTGGCTCAATATATCTAAACGCCCTGGAACAAAATCAGTAATAATTCCTTTGGTTTCTAACTGGTTGAGGCATGATTCTAAATCTGCTAATAATCCTGTAGCACTTTGATATCTATCTTCCGCATTTTTTGCCATCAGCTTCATGACAATTTCAGAAACGGCGGTAGGAATTTGTGAATTTAATGATTGGGGGTTTATCGCTTGAACTGCAATGTGACTATAAACTACTTCTAGGGGGTCTTGGCTAAAAAATGGTGTTTTATCAGTTAACATTTCATATAAAGTCACACCAAGGGAATAAAAGTCAGTGCGATAATCAAGAATGCGATTCATTCTCCCAGTTTGTTCAGGAGACATATAGGCAAGTGTGCCTTCAACGCAGTTAGGGTTATTAAATTGGGGATTTTCTTTATTGAGACGGGAGGCTATACCAAAGTCAGTGAGTTTAACAATACCTGTCTGGGAGTTAATTATGATGTTATTAGGTTTAATATCTTTATGAATAATCTGATTTTTATGTAAATAATCTAAAGCTTTAGTCAGTTGAATAGCAATTTTTAAATGGTTAATTAAGTCAAGTTTTTTTGTTTGTAGCAGTTGAGCTAAAGACTGACCACCAAAGTCTTCTAATAACAGTCCTACACGGTTTTCAAAGGTTTCTAGACTGATAGCTTTAACTATATTGGGATGGTCTAAACCTTGCTGAATTTGATACTCATTTTTAATACGAGTAAAGGCTTCGAGAGTCGGATATTCATTTTTAAGCAGCTTGAGGATAACTCGCTGTTGCGTCTTTGGCGTTTGTGCTTGATAAATAATTGTTTGGATTCCTTCGTGGAGAGTCGAGTTGATTTGGTATCCAGTACGATTTGGCATTGATTTTCGACTATAAAGTTACAAAACTAGCATCAACCCCGTTCGGGGTTCTAGTTTAATTATTCCCAATACGTAGAAAATTATTAACATTGCGCTTCTGTATCCAAGGGTTATAAATTAAAAAGCGATTATTTCCTTGTAACGCAAACCAGTTGCTACAACCCGACTGTAACTTTTATGCCAACCGCAGATAAGGACACTTTTGCAAAAACCCAGAGGCCTTATTGTGGGCATCTAAGTTATGAGTATGCGTTGGCGTAGGTCGAATAATGCCACCAAATAAGTCATCCAACCCGTAAGGTGTGAAAAATTGCCATTGGCCTTGGGTATCTAGTCGAACTCCCACAGATGTAGCGGTGTGTAGCCAATCTGTGATGCCATCTTCTGTACTAGTGTAGGGTCTGCTACCAAGACGCCAACGAGCAAAACTGGCTTGATTTTTGACATCAAACTCGTCATCAGGAAATTGTTCTGTGAGAGTCGCTTTTGCTGCTAGTTCTTGAGAACGGTTCCCTTCTATATCAAAGAATGCAATATCAAAATCTTTAATCCCTAACCCACAGTCATTGCCAAAAATTGAAGACCAAACAGTGTTTCGGACTGCACCACCTGCTAACCACCAGTTCGGTAGATTTAGTTGAGCGATCGCAGGTAATACTGTATTAATACGTGTATCAGCTAAAATCATCTGTAGGCGAGTGTTACTATTCATATCAAATTCCTGGGATTGTCAAGTAGAAGGTGAAAATATTATCATTCACATTTCATTAAACTTACGGTATTGATAGTCCTGTTGTGATACTTGGTTTGTCAATGTTTATCAGGTGAACTTCTGTAGTCATAGTATAAATAAAACAGGTTACACAGAAGGTTAAATTGTGAATTTAGAATTTAGAATTTTTATTTATGGAAGATTTATTTGCGCGACTAGAACGCACACTCAATCCTGAACTGCCTTCTATAACAGAGTCACAACAACAACTCCTACAAGAACTCAGTATTGATGAAAATCAACCCGGTACAATTCTGCATGATTTTCAAACTCTGATAGATTTCTTACAACCAAATGGAGTAGAAGTTAGTAGTGTTAATAACCTTCTACCGCTAAAAGTACTATCAGAAGTTAACTCTCGGTTAAGTCACCCAATTGAAATTAAACTCAAACGCCCCGTACAGAAATCATACCCCTACATTAATGGACTATATCTGTTATTACGCAGTTCTGGAATAGCCCAAATTAGATCCCAAGGGAAGAAGCAGTTTTTAGTTTTAGACGCAGTAACTTTACAATCCTGGTCAAGCCTGAATCCAACAGAACGCTATTTCAACTTATTAGAAGCCTGGTTGATTTGGGGAAATAACGAAATTTTGGGTGAACATCAAGATTCATTAGGGAATTTATTTAGATGTATTCAACTTTGGCCTCGCGTCCCAGAGAAAGGTTTAAAATTCCCTAAATATGAACACCAACACGATATTAGTTATTACCCAGGTCTGCATAATGTTGCTCTGTTAGAGTTGTTTGGATTGTTATCTATCAAACATGGGAAACCACAAGAAGGCAAGGGATGGCGTATTACTAGTTTACAACGCTTGCCCTTTGGTGATGCTCTGTTGCAATTACTATTTCCCCTGGGGATACGAGGAGAATTACAGGATGATGTAAATGTGATTTTTGGAAAATTACAGTCACATTTACAACCATTTTTTCCAGAATGGGATCATAATTTACTTGTTCCAAAGCAAGGCTTCACCGATGGGATTTATATTTTCAAAGTATCCCTTTTTAAGGCTTGGCGACGCATTGCCATCCCAGCAAAAAAACCATTAAGCTGGCTAGCAGAGATAATTCTCGATGCTTTTGACTTTGACTACGATCACCTGTACGAGTTTAGTTATAAAGACCGTTTTGGTCGCATAATAAAAATTGGTCATGCCTATATGGAAACACCCCCATTTGCAGACCAAGTGCAGATTGGTGATTTATCTCTCGAACCAGGTGGTAAAATGACCTATCTTTATGATTTTGGCGACAACTGGAAATTTGATGTGCACTTAGAAGCAATTAATCCACCTGACAACAAAATCAAAAAACCAAAGATTTTAGAAGTTCACGGAAATGCACCTCAACAGTATTGGAGTGAGGATGATGAATTGGATGAAGACGAAGAATGAGGGACATAAAAAAGTTTGGGTGATAATTTCATACCAAAGCATCCATAAAACTATAACTACCGATATCAGATATCATAACCCCTGATAGTTAAGCTAACGCCCTCAGTTTGTAGTTTGACTGGTGACTATATCAAAAGAGAAAATAACAAAGTTTTCTTGGTAAAGTGCTTTAATTAACATATTAAAATATTTAAAACAGTAATATTAAACTCAAATTATAAGTTCAGTTTGTATATCATATAGTTTTACACACTTGTATGCAAATCATCTTAAAAATACTAAGGCATGATCAATATTTTCCTATAAAATATTAGTGGAGATATCCAACTTATGTGATTTAGATAAAATAAAATTATAAGCATAATTTCGCTTCCTTCTCAACACTTTTAACAGTTATTTGCATACTAGCTTGATGAAAAACGATACACCACCAGAATTGAACCAAGACCAAGAGATTGGGCGCTTGATTGATGAGGTAATGTCTTCATCTTTGACTGATGAACAGTACCGCAAAAAGATGCAGCGACGCAAAGAAGTGCAAGACAAGCGCATAGCAGAAGCGGTACCAGAAAAAGGGTTAATTATTGTAAATACTGGTAACGGTAAGGGTAAAACTACTGCGGCTTTGGGAATGGTGTTGCGATCGCTCGGTCATGGGTATAAAGTAGCGATCATCCAATTTATCAAAGGTAGCTGGGAACCTTCCGAAAAAAGGGTTTTCAGCTATTGGGAAGACCAGATAGAATTTCACGCAATGGGCGAAGGCTTTACCTGGGAAACTCAAGACCGCGATCGCGACCTTGACAAAGCTAGCGCCGCATGGGAGAAATCATTAGAATACATCCGCAACCCAGACTTTCATCTGGTATTGTTAGACGAAATCAATATCGCCCTCAAAATGGCTTACTTACCAGTAGAAGACGTTTTAGCAGGTTTGGCGCAAAAACCAGCTAATAAACACGTTATTCTCACAGGTAGAGGCGCACCACCTGCTTTAATTGAGTGTGCTGACTTAGTAACCGAAATGACCCTAGTTAAGCACCCTTTCCGCGATCAAGGTGTGAAAGCGCAACCGGGAATTGAGTATTAAACCAGAATTCAGAATTCAGAACTCAGAATTCTGAATTGTTAAAAAACCAGGTTTCCGACTCAGCAGAGATCAGAAACCTGGTTTTTAATTTTCGGATGTCAAGCTAGTTTTGAGGGTTTGTAGTCAGCACCTAGAATTTTACTTTACATCCTATTTGTTTACCTGACTTTTCACGGAATCTGGAAAACCTCTCTCTAAATCTCTCTCCTAAAAGGAGAGAGACTTTGAATTTCCCCCTTCCCGCATCGGGAAGGGGGTTAGGGGGTTAGGTTAATCGTTACTTTTTCCACATAACGTGAAAAGTCAGATTTGTTTACTTTTTATTCCAGAGACTTAAAAATGCTTGAGAGATGGCTGGGGTAATCTGACTTTGTAAGTGATTTAGTGCATCACGATGATTTTGATTGTTGTCATCATAATAAGTGAACACATTCGTCAGCTTGACAATCTCAGGATTTTGATCATTTGTTCCCCTCCATTTGTTAGTAACTTTGTGTAAAACGTCCTTGGGTAGATTTTGTTGTAAGTTATTTAGGGCTGCGATGTAAGAAGTATTTTGAGGATTCTTTTTGAATTGAAACAACAAATCTATCAGTCTGAGTTGTGTCTGGGGCTGAGGTTGGGGCTTATTTGTGAGAGTAGGCTGCTGTAGAATTTGACGCTGTTCAATAGTAGCAATGCCATTTTCAGTTAAACCCTGAGATTTCTGAAATTTCCTGACTGCTGTATAAGTAGCTGGCCCATAAAAAGGTCTGTCTGGAGGAATTTCAGCATTGGTTGCAAAACCGTGAAACTTCAATCTATTCTGAAGCCCTTTGACTGTATCTTCCATTACAGTTCGAGTTTCGGAATCAGCGTTACCATTAACCACAAGTTTTTGTGAGTACTGTTTCTGAAACTTTTTAATTGCCTCTTCAGTAGGATCATCTGTCAAGGAGTTGTTATTCCGTTTCCAGGGAGCAAATTTAGTCAGATCCGGCTTAGGATCAATTTCAGGAGCTAAATATCCCAGTCCAATCAATATATGACGGATGACTTCAGGGCTACTAACGGCCATGCTTTTTGGTTCCTTTGCTACTAAACTACCATTTAATGTATCTTGTCTTACAAAAACTAAGTAAGTAGAAATAACTAAATCTAACATTTCTTGTTTGCAAGGCTTTCCAAAAGTTAAGCGATGTGTGATAACAAGCTGCAACTCTTTGAGACGTTCGGCGTAGGCGAGTACACACCAAGAATTAAAGAAAGTGCGATCGCTTATTATTAACCATTGATGATGATACTACGCAGCAAGGTAGCACAGCTAGCTGTGCTACCCACTAAGAACTTATCAAAATTAATCTGGTGGAATACTAGCTAGATAATTGTCTCGCGTTAACAACGTATAAAAACTCACTTCCACTCTTAGGTAAGAAAACGAGTGGTTTGTTCTTCCCTGGCGACTGCAATTGAGGAGGAAGTAAAGGGTAAATATCTGGATCTTGGAAATCAACTGTAATCTTCTGAGTAGTACCGTTAACCAAGAAACAAGATGGATTATTACTTCCACTATATTGCTCATACAGAGCATCAAGAACTTTCTTGCGTAATTCCTTAACAGGAGAAACGTAGATAAAGTAACCTTGCTCATCTAGTTCTTTAGCTCTTTCAACTGCTTTGTCTGAATCTAGAAAGAAATCAATCTGAGTATCTTGAATTTTTAGAGGACATTGTTGTAAAGGCTTTCCAGCTACTACACTATATATTTTCTGCCCCAAAGGAGCATCAATACTAAACAATTCTTTGGTAGCAATTTGAGCTTCTCCAGCCTGAAAGTCAAACCAAGCTTTAGTAACTGAACCATCTCCAAGTACTTTGATTAGTCCTGGTACTACTTTTTGATCAAACTCTGCTTTAGTAGCAGGAATCTGAAAATCTGGAGGCAGAGAAAAAGGGGTAGCAATTCCGTATTGGAGTATATCCTTATAGACTTTAACTCCTTGTTCTTGTTGCTCTGAAGTACTGTAAAGGCTGGTTACACCTAATACTGTTTTATCATCTGCGAAAGCCGGACTCAGCCCACCTAGCCAGAGAATAAAAGTGAGGAGAACTATAAAAATGCGACTTAAATTTTTCACTGGATTTTTGAATTGGAAAACTTTTTGTATTTTGCACGTCTAACCCTGCCCTAACAACCGAAGTTAAGGAACTTAAGAAAGAAACTTAAACTTTTTTGGTCGTCAATATCCCAAAGCTTTAACCAGCAAGGATTTCATCTACCGATAACTTAAGTAAAACTTCCGCTTTCTCTCTGGTTGCTCTGCAAAAAAGCTATTTTTAATCAAAATATTCATAATATTTAACAAACCTAATTTCAGGAAAAGCATATCTCATCTTTGTAGCACCCTCTTGAGTGGAGTAGATTTTTGGCGGCATATTATAGGCGCTAACTACTGACTATTACTTTATGAGGACTTACGCAAAACTATACGCGCTCTGGGGTAATTCAGGAATTATCCCTATCTGAGAATTAGGGTTTCGGCTGTTGTCTGCGTAAGTCCTGTTTATGAATGTATATATAAAACCGAAGAGACAGTAATGAATCCATTACAACGCAGGCGCAAACGGGGTGTTATTTTGACACCTCAAGGATTTCAGAAACTTCAAACCGCGAAATGTCAGGCACAAAGTTGGGAAAACTTAGATAAACGTTACACTTTGGAAGATTTAAGCGATCGCACTGGCTTAGATCCAGATACACTGATGAAGGTATTTCACTGCCAAGTGGGAGTTGACAAGCAAACTCTAAACACCTGTTTCCGGGCTTTTAATTTATTACTTGAACCCAGTGATTATCAACTACCTCGCACTGATGAAGTAATTAGTAATCAGCATTCAATCCAAAATTTAACTGATTGGGGCGAAGCACCCGATATCTCTGCATTCTTAGGACGCACAGCAGAACTAACGACCCTGAAACACTGGATTCTCAAAGAACACTGCCGAGTAGTGACTTTGTTTGGTATGGATGGGATGGGTAAAACTAGCTTATCAGTAAAGCTAGCAGAGCAAATTCAAGATAAGTTTGAGTTTGTGATTTGGCGCAGTCTTCGCAATGCTCCATCAGTCAAAGATATGTTAGCGGATCTAATTCAAATTTTATCAGAAGGGCAGGAAAATAATTTACCAAAAACTTTAGACGGCAGAATTTCGCAGTTAATTCATTATTTAAAAAACGCTCGTTGTTTATTAATATTAGATAATCTAGAGACAATTTTACAAGATGCTTCAGGTAAATATAATATTGGATATTATCGTTAACTTTATGATGGTTATAGCGAACTCATAAGGCGAGTGGCAGAAACGTTTCATCAAAGCTGCTTAGTGCTTACAATTCAGGAAACGCCGAGAGAAATTAGGCATCTGACAGGAGAAAAGTTACCTGTTAGAACATTGCAATTAAAAGGTTTAAAAGTAATAGAAGTAGAAGAAATATTTAAAGCAAAAGGTGCTTTTTGTGGTTCAAGCAGTGATTGGCATCAACTCACTGAGAGCTATGCAGGTAATCCATTGTTATTAAATATAGTTTCTAGCAAAATTCACAAGTTATTTGATGGAAATATTTCGGAGTTTTTGAACCAAAAAATATTAGTGTTTGGTGAGATTAGCCAGCTTTTAAAAGACTATTTTAACCACCTATCAGATCCAGAAAATCTCATTATTAACTGGTTAGCAAGTAATTATCAGCCAGCTTCATTTTCAGAACTGCGATCGCAAATATCATCTACCATATCACCACAACAATTACTAGATGCTTTAGAATCTTTGCAAGAACGCTGTTTAGTAGATAAAAATGCTGCTCTTTTCTCTGTATCCCCGATGGTGAGAGAATATATAAATCATCAATTAATCCAAAACAAAATTAGCTCCAATATCAAATATCGCTCAATTGTGACTAGAAAGAAAAACAAACTCTCTTTTCATATTCCAGAGCTTATCCTTATAAAGTAGCAGGGTTCTTCATTAGTCATTAGTCATTAGTCATTAGTCATTAGTCAGTGGTCATGAGTAGCAATAACCACTGACTTCGATTTTCTCACGGCAATTACAGAAAACTAGCGATCGCCAAACTGTGTTGTCAGACAAGCGATTTTTTCCTAGCTGTGGGATAAGTTAATTTTAATTAAGAAACTGATGAATTTATCACAATTTATCCGTGTAGTAATTTTTACTTATTTATTTTAATAGCTCTATATACTAAAAAAATATAATAGATAACTAATTTTAATCAAAAAAACATCATAAAAAAAATGACCAGATAAATACATTATGATGTTACAAAAAACTGAGTATTGGGAATACTTAATTATTATAGCCATTGAGAATAGATTGTTGGAATGAGGTCAGCATATATGACAATAGAACTAGATTGGACAGTTGTAATCGAAGGATATCAAGTTGTTGAGCAACTTTACTTCAGTTCTAAGACTATTGTCTATCGGGGTATTCGAGATATAGACCTGCGACCTGTGATCATCAAATACCTGAAACGTGATTACCCATCCTTTAGTGAACTATTGCAGTTCCGCAATCAGTACACAATCACCAAAAATCTTGACTTACCTGGTGTTGTTCAACCCTACAGTCTAGAAACCTATCGCAATAGCTATGCACTAGTGATGCAAGATTTTGGAGGCATTTCACTTGGGCAATATACTAAGATAGAGCCACTAAAATTAAGTGAATTTCTGACGATCGCTATTCGTCTAGCTGACATTCTCAACGGACTCTATCAGCACCGGGTAATCCACAAAGATATCAAGCCGGCCAATATCGTCATTCATCCAGAGACAAAACAAGTTAAGCTGATTGACTTTAGCATCGCTTCTCTGCTGCCCAAAGAAACCCAGGAAATTAAAAATCTTCAGGTCTTGGAAGGTACTCTTGCTTATCTTTCTCCCGAACAAACTGGACGAATGAATCGGGGTATCGACTATCGCAGTGATTTTTACTCCTTGGGCGTGACTTTTTTTGAATTACTCACGGGTCAATTGCCCTTCCAGTCTAATGATCCGATGGAACTGATTCATTGTCACATTGCTAAACAACCAGAAAAATTAGGAGGCAGGAGGCAGGGGGCAGGAGGCAGGGGGCAGGGGGCAGGGAGCAGGGAGCAGGGAGCAGGGGGCAGGGGGGAAAAGGAGATTCCCGAAGTTCTTTGTGACATTGTAATGAAATTGATGGCGAAAAATGCTGAAGACCGCTATCAGAGTGCATTAGGGCTGAAATATGATTTAGAAATTTGTTTGGCTCAACTCAAGGAAACGGGTAGAATTGAAAGTTTCCCAATTGCTCAACGGGATGTGTGCGATCGCTTCCTCATTCCAGAAAAACTTTATGGTCGTGAAACTGAAGTAGCTACACTACTGCAAGCCTTTGACCGCATTAGTAGTGGTACTAGAGAAATCATGTTAGTAGTGGGTTTCTCTGGTATCGGCAAAACAGCGATCGTTAATGAAGTCCATAAGCCGATTGTCCGGCAGAGGGGTTACTTTATCAAAGGTAAATTCGACCAGTTTGGGCGGAATATTCCTTTTTCGGCCTTTATCCTAGCATTACGGGACTTGATGGCGCAACTACTTACCGAAACAGATGCCCAACTAGAACAATGGCAGACGAAAATTCTCTCTGCTTTGGGTGAAAACGGGCAGGTGATTATTGAGGTCATTCCTGAACTCGAACGGATTATTGGTAAGCAACCTCCTACACCTGAACTCTCAGGGAGTGCAGCTCAAAATCGCTTCAATCTGCTGTTCCAAAAGTTTATTCAGGTACTCACAACCCCAGAGCATCCCTTGGTGATTTTTCTGGATGATTTGCAATGGGCAGATTCGGCATCACTGGCTTTAATGCAACTGCTGATGAGTGAGACAGAAACGGGCTATCTGTTGCTCATTGGTGCTTACCGAGATAATGAAGTCTCCCCTGCTCATCCCCTAATGATGGTATTGAACGATATTGGCAAAACTGGAGCGGTAATTAATACTATCAATCTAACTCCCCTCAAGCCATCCGACCTCAATCATTTGATTGCCGATACCCTTAGTTGTCCCCCAACACTAGCAGCACCCTTGATGGAATTGGTATATCGGAAAACCAAGGGTAATCCCTTTTTCGTCACGCAGTTTCTCAAGGCATTGTATGAAGAAAGATGGATTACCTTTGATATTGAGAAGGGTTACTGGCAAGGGGATATTGCTCAAATTCAAGAATTGACGCTCACCGATGATGTTGTCGAGTTTATGGCGCATCAAATCCAGAAGTTGCCTACTTCTACCCAATATGTCTTAAAACTAGCTGCCTGTATTGGTAACTCTTTTGACCTGGCAACCCTGGCTATTGTCTATGAAAAATCCCCAGATGAAACCGCCGTAGACTTGTGGAGAGTGCTGCAAGAGGGATTGATTTTACCAACCAGTGAAATTTATAAGTTTTTCCAGAAGTCGGGGAATGGTAATGAATCATACCAATTACCAATGGATAATGAGCAATTACCCAATTACAAATTTCTGCACGATCGCGTCCAACAAGCCGCCTATTCTCTTATCCCAGAGGAGCAAAAACAAGCAACTCACCTCAAAATTGGGCAACTACTGCTGAAGAATACAACTCTGGCACAGCAGGAGGAAAAACTTTTTGAAATTGTCAACCAATTTAATATTGGCAAAAAGCTGATTAGTGAGCGATCGCAGCAGGCTGAACTTGCTCAACTAAATCTGCAAGCTGGAAAGAAAGCAAGAGCTGCAACTGCATACACAGCAGCATTTGAGTATGTCACCACCGGCATTGCCTTACTGACACAGGAACGGTGGCAAACACAATATCAGCTAACTCTGGCTCTTTATGAAACTGCTGCCGAAACTGCTTATTTGAGTGGCAATCTAGAGCAGATGCCACAATTTGCGGCAGTTATTTTGGAAAATGCCAGCACTCTGTTAGATACAGTCAAAGTCTATGAAATCAAAATTCAAGCAGCTCAAGCCCAACATCAATTTCTAGAGGCAGTGCAAATTGCCCTGGAGATTTTGGAGTGTCTCGGAGTCAGTTTTCCCCAGCAACCGAGTGAATCTGATATTGCCCAAGCGTGTGCGGCAACTAACTCAATCCTGGCAGGTAGGCAGCCGTTAGATTTAATTACTTTACCCCAGATGACGGAGCCGGAAAAGATAGCCGCCATCAGGATTCTTGCAAATGTCTCTTCTTCTGCTTATGTTGTCGCGCCATCTCTTTTACCATTTATTATTCTTGAGCAGGTGAATTTATCGGTTCAATATGGCAATATCTCATACTCAGCAAATGGCTATGCCTACTACGGACTGATGCTATGTGGGGTGATCGGAGACATTGAGTGTGGCTATGAGTTTGCACAACTAGCGCACTTGTTGCTTGAACAGTTGAATGCCAAAGAAATGAAAGCCAGAACCTATGTCGGAGTTCAGTGTAGTGTGTGGCATTGGAAGCAGCCGCTCCAAAATACCTTAGCATTTCTCAGAGAAGGCTATCAAAGTGGGCTGGAAACGGGAGATTTAGAATCGGCTACTATCTGTGCATTCGTTTACGTCATGCACTCTTGGTTTGTTGGCAAAGAACTGGGTGATCTCAGCCGGGAAAGTGTTGCCTTCCGCGATCAACTGACTCACCTCAAACAGGAAGGTCTTCTCAGTCATTTAACTATTTTTCAGCAAGGAATTTTGAATTTAATCGGCGATGCTCCCCAAGCATGGGAACTGATTGGTAATGCCTTCGATCAAGAGCAAATGTTGCCAATCCTCCAGCGCTCAGGCGATCAAACCGCGCTGTGCTATTTTTATGTCAGCAAACTAGTCCTCTGCTATATATTTGGTAAGTTTGAGCTAGCGGTTGAAGCTGCGATCGCGATCAAAAATTACTTGGGTGGTGCTACAGGATTATTCCTAGTTCCAGTTTTCCAAACCTATGACTCTCTGGCACATTTGGCTATCTATGCTGAAGTTTCTCAAGCAGAACAACAATCCATTCAGCAACAGGTAATTGCCAACCAGGAAAAGATCAAAAAATGGGCTGACCATATTCCAGCAAATCACCTGCACAAGTATTATTTAGTGGAAGCGGAATGTCATCGCGTTTTGGGCAATAAAATTGAAGCGGTTGAATATTATGATTTTGCTATTGCTTTAGCTCAGGAAAATCAATACCTCAATGAAGAAGCTTTAGCAAACGAACTTGCAGCCCGATTTTACTTGGGATGGGGCAAAGAGCGAATTGCTCAGGATTATTTACTCAATGCCTACTATGCATACTCTCGTTGGGGAGCAAAAGCCAAGGTTGAGGATTTAGAACGAAATTATCCGCATCTTTTAGCTCCCATTCTGCAACAAGACAAAATACAGATGATAGCTGATGTCACAATTAGCCCAGATGATAACGGCACTCTCAACTTAAATTATGTCACCTCCACGACATCTGCCAGTAGTAGTGTGTCAGTTGCACTGGATTTAGCAACACTCCTCAAAGCTTCCCACACACTCTCTAGTGAAATTCAGCTAGAAAAACTGCTTTCGACATTGCTGAATGTAGTAATTGAAAATGCTGGAGCAGATAAATGTGTATTGCTATTACTCGAAAAGCAAAGGTTGCTGGTTGAGGCAATTACTACAGTTGGCCAATCATCAACAGTAATGCAATCGCTGCCTCTAGAAGACTCACAGGATCTACCTATTTCATTGATTAATAACGTTAAACGCACCTGGCAACCCTCGACTATTACCAATGCAACTACCCATCCTTTATTAATGGGTGATGCCTACATTATTCGTGAACAACCCAAGAGTTTGTTGTGTACACCGATTATTCATCAAGGCAAACTGTTGGGAATTTTGTATTTAGAGAATAGACTAACCACTGGGGTATTTACAAGCGATCGCGTCGAAATCCTGAATCTGCTCTGTACTCAAGCTGCGATCGCTCTGGAAAATGCCCGCCTTTATCAGAAGGCGCAGACTTATGCTCAACAAGTGGAGCGATCGCTCGCTCAACAGAAGACCTTGTTTAATGTTGTCACCCAGATGCGAGAATCTTTAGACATGGATGCAATATTTTGTGCTGTCACCCAGAATATTCGTCCCATTCTGAACGCCGATCGGGTGGGAATCTATCAGTTTCATTTTGAATCGGGGTACGAATACGGCGAATTTATTGCCGAAGATGTACTACCTGCATTTCCTTCTGCCTTGGCTATCAAAATTCAAGATCATTGCTTCGGCGAAAACTACGCAACTCTATATAAAGAGGGACGTTTCTGTGCAATGGCAGACATCGAAGCAGATGAAGTGCTAGAGTGCCATCGGGTAATTTTGGAGCAATTCAGTATCAGAGCCTTGCTGGTTGTGCCAATTATGCAAGATAACGAACTTTGGGGACTGCTTTGTATTCACCAATGCGATCAACCTCGTCACTGGCAAACCTCCGAGATTCAATTTGCCCAACAAATTGCTGCCCAAATGGGGGTTGCACTCCAACAGACAGATTTACTGATTAAAACTCGCCAACAGGCAACCCAACTAGAACAGACACTCCAGCATCTCCAAGAAACCCAACTTCAGCTAGTTCAAAATGAAAAGATGTCAGCACTGGGGAACCTCGTTGCCGGAGTTGCCCATGAAATTAATAATCCCGTTGGCTTTATTGCTGGGAACTTGAAACCCGCCCAAGATTATGTGCAAGACTTATTTGGGCTAATTAACTTATATCAAGAAAAGTTACCCAATCCAGGACAGGATTTAGAAGATGAAATCGAGGCAATTGATTTGGAGTATATACGGGAAGACTTGCCCAAATTAATCGACTCGATGCAGCTAGGAGTCAATCGCATCCATGAGATTAGTACTAGCCTCCGCACCTTCTCCAGGTCTGATAAGGATTACAAAGTTCCTTTCAACTTACATGATGGCATAGACAGCACCATCTTAATTCTCAAACATCGCCTAAAACCTCATGAACATTACCCCGCAATTGAGGTGGTGAGGGACTATGGCAATTTACCTCAAGTGGAATGCTTTGCAGGCCAGCTAAACCAGGTATTTATGAATCTGCTAGCCAATGCGATCGATGCATTAGAAGAGTCTCATCGGCAGCGCCATTTAGCAAATATTCAAGCAACCCCCCATCAGATTTTAATTCAAACTCGTCTCTCTGAAGATGGAGAACAAGTTTCGATTCGGATTGCCGACAATGGTATCGGCATGACTGAAGAAGTGAAGCAACGGGTATTTGATTACCTGTTCACCACTAAATCTGTGGGTAAAGGAACAGGGTTAGGATTAGCGATCGCTCAACAAATTGTCTTAGAGCGACATGGGGGAACGCTCAAGGTGGATTCTGTTCTAGGACAAGGAACAGAGTTTACAATAATCCTTCCTGTTACGGATGAAACTCACTGAGAGTTAAACCCTAAATTATCATCAAGTCAAAAAAGCAAACTGCGATTTAATATTCCAGCGCTTACCGTCGTGAAGCAACAGTGTTAATTTGTCGGCAGTAAACTCAAAATGCAATTGACGCTTTTCAAATTCTGGCCAAGCAGCTTTAAAGTTCTGCTTTGTTAAATCCCGAAACGCAACCGTTATATGGGGCGCAAAAGGGCGGGTTTTAGAAACCTGGTCAACAATTCCCAAGTTGCTTTCTGTATAAGCCATTAAATTAGCTTGGAAAGTCAAAAGTTCTTGACTTCTGACTACATTAATGTATACGACACGAGGCACAAAGGCATCAAACCCCCTGAGTGTAATTGCTAGTGGCTGTTGTCCACGAGCAAACTCCTTCAAGGATGCTTCTAGTAGTGGTAAATTAGCATCTGCCCATTCAAAGGGCGGTTGCAGAGTAATATGAGGCGGAGATTTTAGCGCTCCACTACTAGAATAGCGATCGGCAAAGTCCTGCTTAATCTGGTTGGCGTAGTCTTGAATGTCCTGGGATGGTAGGAAGGCAATGAAAAAACGGCTCATCTATCTATAAATAGCTGTAATTCGTGTATATTGCTACTCAAAAGTACCATCTTTAATCATATTTTTAGCGATCGCACTACTCAAATGCGACTCATTTAGTATTATCCAAATTGTAGGGGCGCAATATATTTATTGTGCCCCTATAGGTGCAGTCTATTGAATTGAAAACTATCTTGAAAGTGGGTTCATATTTGGATTACACTTCCACTCAGTTGATCGGGCCCAACTATGCTTGAACGATGAAATCGGAAGCAGTCAGAGTAGGCGCACCAGTAAGTTTTGCAAATTGACCCCCACTGCCTAAACCAGCAGCGCTGCCATTTTGATTGTATAGTAAATTTCCAGTCAGAGGATCGTAGACAATCACAGCATTAGTAGTCATCCCTAGACTGGTGACTTGAAAATCACTGGCGTTACTAAAACCCGTTCCCACAACAGAAGTAATGGCACCAAAGGTGGTCTTATCCAGAACAATCTTATCACCTTGAGAGCGGTTGAAGTCAGTGATAGTATCAATACCCACAGCAGCACTAGTAAAGGCAGCATTGGTGTTGTAAAGGAAAGAGTCAGCACCTAGACCACCCACAAGAGTATCATTGCCTTGTCCACCAATGAGAAGATCATTGCCATTACCACCCCGCAGCAGGTCATCACCACTTTTCCCATCGATGATGTCATTACCTCCTTGACCATTAATCACATCGTTGGAGTTGTCAAAACCGACGATGTTATTGTTCAAATCATTGAGGAAGGTGACGGTGTTTCTGTTGAAAACGCTAGTTTGAGTGGAGTCGGCATTAATCACATCAAAGTTGTCGGTAAAGTTAGCCTGTCCATCAAATAGGATATTACCGATGGCGGGTCTTGTTGTTGATGCGGCTAAGTTCTCCAGGTTTTCTAACTTAAAGTTTTGCAGAGTGACTTTGGTATTAGCCACATCTTCAAAGGTGACTTCTAAATTGTTTGCATTTTGAGTTAATTGCAGATTTCTCGCAGTCAAACCAGCCCCAATAAATTGCAAAGTGTCTATTTTCGCAATCACCGCAGCTGAAGGATTTGAGTTAGTACCTACACCACCAAAGTCCGTGATGATGTCATTGCCATTGTTTAATTGGGTAATAAAGGTATCATTACCCGGCGTGCCATTGAGAACTTGAATTTCTGGGGCAGGAGCGGGTTTAACTACGCCACTAATCGCAAAGTCAAAGGGGCTTTCATCACTATCGTTGTTGTTTAAACTGAGGCTACCACTATAAGTACCTGGTGTAGTGGTGTTGAGTGCCACCGATATGGTAGTGGAAGCATTGGCAGCCACACTCGTCGGAAGAGTACCGACCAAACTAAATCCGTCAGGAAGTTTGAGGTTACTCAGGCTGAGTGCAGATGTACCGATGTTCTTGATAGTAAAGGTTTTGCTCAGGGTGTTACCAACAGTGGTGTCGCCAAAATTAATAGCGGTAGTGGTGCCATCTGCAATATTAACCGTGCCATTGAGAACTTGGATTTCTGGGGCAGGAGCGGGTTTAATTACACCACTAATCGCAAAGTCAAAGGGGCTTTCATCACTATCGTTGTTATTTAAACTGAGACTTCCACTATAGGTGCCTGGTGTAGTGGTGTTGAGTGCCACCGATATCGTGGTGGAAGCATTAGCAGCCACACTCGTCGGAAGAGTACCGACCAAACTAAATCCATCGGGAAGTTTGAGGTTACTCAGGCTAAGTGCAGAGGTACCGGTGTTCTTAATAATAAAGGTTTTGGTCAGGGTGTTACCAACAGTGGTGTCGCCAAAATTAATAGCGGTAGTGGTGCCATCTGCAATATCAACCGTGCCATTGAGAACTTGAATTTCCGGGGCAGTAATAGTGATGCGGGGAGCTTCGTATGTGCCAATGTCAATCAATGCAGTGCCATTACCATCACCATCCAGAGGAATATTCCCAGTTATGGCATTAAAGACATTGGAACCAGCATCAATCGCAGGACTTCCAGCTTTGAGCGCAAAATTCTTTTTGGCTGCATCAACAAATTGAGGATCTTTACCCAAAATGTTCTGCAATCCTGTAGCTTTTAGATTATCTGAAGCTTGGAATAAATTCGAGTTATAAACAAGGTTGCGATCAAAGGTTATATTTTTGGCAAACTTAATGCTGTTCGCTTTTTGATTGTTGGTTGCGTACAAGATATTGTTGTAGACACCTACTTTGTCTGAATAAGAAACATTAATCTCTCCATGCTCTTTCAGAACACGACCATTCTGGTAAACTGTGTTGTTGAGGACATCGACATTTGTAGCTTTAAAAATTTCAATGCCTCCACCTCCATTGTTGTAGCTTGTGTTATTTGCGATTAGTGCTTTACCGGTGTAGGGTGAGCCGCCTTTAGTCTCCATAGTGGTATCAAGCATAATACCGTGCCCTTCAGTGATTCTGCCTACCACTACCCAGGGAACCAGACTTTGATTATCGTAAACAATATTGTCTCTAAAAATTATCCTGTAGTCAGTAGTATTGTTATCAAAGTTAAAACTGTTAAGTGCGGTGATTCCCTGATTACCAAAAGGCGAATACCAAGCGTTTCCAGACACAACATTTTTCTCAACAGTAATGTAATCGGCATCACGAAATGCAATGCCTCCAGCTGCAAAGTTACGGACTGTATTCTCAGCAATGACAATGTGATGAGGATTAGTACCACCCGCTCCCTGGCTATCTTTCCATGCTGCTACATAAATTCCATTAGCGTATGTCAAGGGGTTGTTAACATTATTCTTTTGACTTAAGGCATATTCTAGAGTCATGTTTTCCCGATTGCCCTCTAGCTCAAGTCCTTCAATCCGCACGTAAGATGAACTAAATATATTAATGCCAGTTGTAGTTGTTTTTATCTTAGGCGTATGTCCTGGATAAGCTTTGATGGTTGTCCAGTTGTCTGGTGAGCCATTTTTGTTAAAAATATTTCCTCCTTTCTCATAAGTGCCATTCATGACGTAGACTGTATCGCCTGTTTTCATCTCATAGAAAGCTTTACCCAAACTGCGAAATGCAGCATCTTCTTTCAAGCCATTATTTTTATCATTGCCTGTTCCAGAAACATAGTATGTTTTGCCAGCCATTATCTTTTCTCCGAATATTTTGTAAGGTGAATTGGCAATAAATTCTCAGCCACTTTCATCAGTTGCTAAGTAGTTATTTGAATGGGTTATCTGTCTGGACTTGTCTGGACTTTTCAAGACAGTCACAGTTATCCAATCGCGACTTGAAATCGCGTTGGTTCTAGAAACGCTGTTGTAAAATTGAAAAATTTTCTCCTATCAACCGTTGATGGTTAAAACAGGGATATCGATACCATCAATCGTCAGGGTTATGTTGAGGATGATCGGACGATTAGCGGGTAGACGCTTCGCCTCTTTTGCTTGTTGTCAGACATAAGCTAATCAGCATTTAAGTTGCATAAAAGTAGGGCTAAAGCCCTTACTACAAGCGAATAATTCTGGAAAAATGAATGACGATTAGCTTGGTCTGATTAGCAAGGCTGGATGGAGTCGAATTGAATCGTATCTTCATCTGGAGCAGATGCAATCGCTGCTCTTTGTGAGCCAGCTTTAGCATCTGCCATATTCGATACAGCGATCATAATTTTGCATGGTAATTTCTCTGAACTTTATCCGTTGTTTTAGGTCAGGAGATTGCCAAATTGGCATGGTAAAATACACCCCTAACTGATAATTTGGGACTTAAAGTTACAGTGGTCAAAGTTAAATTTTGCTTGAAACTTTAGTAGGTTGACCCCTTAACTTAAGGGGATTAATGTAACAACTGAGTCGAACCTGTTTTTAAGCGGTGTAACTGATATCTTGTTGTGAACTTAGTTAAAAGTAACCTTTACAAACAGCACTTGATATCAGTGAATGCCCGGAATATGGTAAGTTTTTTTACAACAAAATACAAAATACTATGGAAGTGTCGTGGTGAGTCCTGTTAATTTCCTGAGTGATATGGGAATAGAGAGGGCTTTGTGCGAGGATTTGATGAAGTTTATCTAAAAATTTGAGGACTGTGGATTGGGAACTGGAGACTATTACCGCAAGGCGGAATTAAAAATTAAAAATTAAAAATGAAGACAGCGTAAGGGTTTTGTTGATTGAAAATGGGTGGTTTATTTCCGCCGTGCTGTACTAGTATTTTTTACTCAGCACTGTCAAGTCAGATTGCCGTAAATGTTTATCGTTGCGGGTTTTAGCCTAGTTCGCCAATCTTTGAGATAGTTTGGTTTGATGGCGTCAACTTACTTAATCTTCATAATATGAATACTGCAATAAACTCCAGAATACCTGTTGCTTTAACCATTGCTGGTTCAGATAGCGGTGGCGGTGCAGGAATTCAAGCCGATTTACGCACCTTTGCTTTTCACTGTGTCCACGGTACTAGCGCTATAACCTGTGTCACGGCACAAAACACTCTAGGAGTGACGAGGGTTGATGCTATGCCAATGGAGGCTGTTGTAGCGCAAATTCAGGCAGTAGTTGAGGACATTGGCGTACAAGCTGCCAAAACGGGAATGTTGCTCAATCAGGAAATTATCTTTGCTGTTGCCCAGCAAGTGGAAGCTTTACAAATCAATAATCTAGTAGTTGATCCAGTAATGGTGTCACGTACAGGAGCACAATTGATTGATGATGATGCTGTGAAGACTCTGTGCCATACCCTGATTCCCAAGGCGGTTATAATCACGCCCAATCGCTATGAAGCCCAGATTTTGAGCGGGTTAAAAATTAATTCCTTGGAGGATATGCAAGCTGCTGCTGAAATTATTCACAAAACTTTAAGGACGAAGGCTGTTTTAGTCAAGGGCGGAGGTATGCAAGGAGATTTACGTGGCGTTGATATCTGGTTTGATGGCGATAAGTTGGAAGTTTTGACGACAAAGCAAGTAGAGACAAAAAATACCCACGGTACTGGTTGTACACTATCGGCTGCGATCGCTGCTAATCTGGCAAAGGGAAAAGACTTGTGGCAGGCGGTGCAACAAGCAAAGGAGTATGTAACTACTGCACTTACTTACGCCCTAGATATTGGCGAAGGGCAAGGCCCTGTAGGACACTTCTTCCCATTATTGGGGACTGGGGACTAGGGACTAGGGAAAAGTTTTCTTAATCCCCAATACCCAATACCCAATACCCAATCCCCAATCCCCAATCCCCCAATAAAAAATCTTTGCCCTTTCGATATTTTTCTATTATTCTTGGGCATAGTTTCAGGGGTGACTATCTCTGTTAGCATCTCTGTACGATCTAATTACCTTGATTTTTAATACCAAGCCCCCGATGCGAACAACCATAGGTTCTGTTCACAGAAATTCGCCAACACCGACTACTCAAGCCTACCCTCCCTCTGTACCACTATCTGTATACAGGGAATTGTCAACAGAGTTGCAAGCAGCACAGGCGAGGCTAAATGCACTCACCACCCAAAATCAGCAACTAGCACAAGAAAATCAACTATTACGCCAAGAAATTACCAAAGTTGTTGAGTCTTTTTCTCGCTTGCAAAATTTTGTGGATTCCCATGCTATACCTAGTTATCATCAAGCTACCCAAGCTGTTGGCGACGTTAAAAATGCCGCCAAACAGCCTGTAACACAAGGGCGTCCACGTCCGCAGGTTTCTCGTTCACGTCCACCCGTTGTGCCCAAAGCCGCACCCGAAAAAAGTCGCCGCCAAGACTTTTCTACACCTGTAATGGAAATGAATTTCCCGATAGCAGAACCAGTTTTTATAGAAGAACAACAAGTAAGTTATTATTCCACTACTGAGCCAGATGCCAAAGGACTTAATGGCTGGTGGTTAATTATTACCATCTTGTTAATCATGCTTACTGCCTTTAGTGCTGGATATTTTGTTGTGCGTCCCTTGTTTGAACATCAGAAACGTTAGCTGACACTCCCACAGTCAGCAGCAGCAGTCTTTCGGGCTACTATGCAATTTGTCTACAATCACTCTCTAAATATCCAAACAAATCTGCTAAATAGTGGAGTTGATTTATTTTTAGGTTATAAAAGCTACATAAAATGCTAAATTGACAGAAACTTCTTTATGTTAGAACCTCAAAGATTATCCAAGTTATTGGCACTCTCAGGTCTAAAAATCATGGTAGTTAAAACCATACGAGGCTTTGGCGAATGCTCAGTCGAGCCGTCGCTTATATCTCATCCCTAAAGGGACTGAGTTTTACGCTTACCCAGTGTTTCTATAAATCTTTGCTGGATCTCATGTCCCAAATCCTCAAGCAAAGCATCTACATTTTAAAAAAGTGGCAATTATTACATATCTTTTAGGAAAAGCACTGCTAGTTACAGCTTCAGACAGCGGATCTGGTTAGATATATAAACGAAGCTAGTAGAAGTCAGGAGTCAAGAAGATGAAAAAAGTAGAAGCTATTATCCGTCCATTTAAGCTAGATGAGGTAAAAATTGCCTTGGTTAACGCTGGTATTGTTGGTATGACTGTTTCTGAAGTCCGGGGGTTCGGACGGCAGAAAGGCCAAACTGAACGGTATCGCGGTTCTGAGTACACCGTTGAGTTTCTGCAAAAACTCAAAGTGGAAATCGTAGTTGACGACAATCAAGTTGATATGGTGGTGGACAAAATTATTGCTGCTGCCCGCACTGGTGAAATTGGCGATGGTAAAATTTTCATCTCGCCTGTTGAGCAAGTGATTCGGATTCGCACCGGCGAAAAGAACACAGAAGCAGTTTAAAAAAGTTATGAGTTAAGAGTTAAAAGTTATGAGTTGTGAGTCAGGACTAATGAATGAAGATTTAGCATAATTCATAAATCCTAACTCCTAACTCCTAACTTCTAGCTCCTAACTCCTAATTCTCTCCAGTTGCGGAAGTAAAGCTGTAAAAGCCTTCCCTCGATGGCTAATTGACCTTTTTAACTCTTTTGTCATTTCAGCAAAGGTCAATTGCAACTCTTGTACATAAAAAATTGGGTCGTAACCGAAACCACTATCACCACGAGGTGCGTGGAGAATTTCGCCACGACAAACACCTTCAGATTCTAATACGATCGCACCATCAGGACGAGCGATCGCTACTGCACAAACAAATTGAGCTTGCCGATTTACCTCGTTGCCTAATTCGCTCAATATCCTAGCAATGCGTTCTGAGTCGGTTTTGGCGTAACGTGCAGAATACACCCCTGGTGAGCCATTTAGGGCATCTACTTGCAAGCCCGAATCATCAGCAATTGCCCAGTTTCCTGTAGCTTTAGCAATTTGTGACGCTTTCAGACAAGCGTTGGCGGCAAAAGTTTCGCCCGTCTCTTCAATTTCCAACTCTTCAGGTTTGAGGGTTAATTCCCAACCAGAATTTTCCAGATAAGCCTGCATTTCCCGCAGTTTACCTGGATTTCCTGTGGCTACTACAAGTAATTTGGTCATTAGTCATTGGTCATTGGTTGGTCATTAGTCATTGGTCATTTACCAAGGACAGAGGACAAATGACAAATGACTAATAATGAATTTTACTCCGCCCACTGTTTCGCCCAAGCAAGAGTTTGATGCACTTGCTCAATTGTCGAGGCTTCGCAGTACAGGCGTAAAACTGGCTCAGTCCCGCTAAATCTAATCATTAACCAGCTTTTATCAGCTAAACGATACTTGTAGCCGTCAATTGTTTGGCAATCAATCACTGCTTTACCTGCAATTTCCGTCAAGGGTTGAGTTTGGAGTTGTTGCAAAAGACGCGATCGCACTTCCATACTTGCTAAGGGTAAATCAATGCGATCATAAGCTGAGGTAAACCCTGTTTGTTTCTGCAAGTAGCGATAATATTCACCTAAATCCAAACCAGATTCTACAATCGCTTCTAGTACGTACAAGGCTGACAATAGGGCATCACGTTCGGGAATATGGCTGCCATAGCCAATTCCCCCCGACTCCTCGCCACCTAGTAAAACTTTTGCTACTAACATTCTGTCAGCGATATATTTATAACCAACCGCTGTCTCAAAGACTGACAGGTTATGTAGTGCTGCTACAAGCGGCATCAAGTCAGAACCACTAACAGTTTTGACTATTTCACCACTAAAGCCGCGCCGCAGGGTTAAATGGTCGATTAATATTGGGATTAATACTTGGGAACTTAGGAAGTTAGCTTCTCCATCTACTGCTGCAATGCGATCGCAGTCTCCATCAAATACTAACCCCACCGTTAAACCTGATTTATCGGTTTCTCGGTGAGTCTTGATGACTTCAAATAGCTTTGAAAGGTATTTAGGCAAGGGTTCCGGCGCACCACCACCAAATAGGGGATCGCGTTCACTGTTGATTTCTTTGACTTGATTGCCTAGTAGTCTCGCCAATCCACTTGCAGCAGCGCCATGCATGACATCAGCAAATAACGTCAATTTACCAGATGCGATCGCTTCTCGAAGTTTGGCAATATCAACTTTACCTTCTAGCGCTTGGGTATAACTGGGCCAAGGATCGAATTTCTCTTGCTTGCCTGGGGTAGCTGCTAATGGTACTCCAACCGACAACTGCGCTTCTATCTCTTTTGTGACTTCTGGCGGTACCGATCCACCAAAACAACCCTTGACTTTTAATCCCAAATATGTTCCCGGATTATGGCTGGCCGTAATTACCAGTGCCCCTAAAGCATTGAGTTCTTTTGCTGCCCAACTATAAGCTGGGGTTGGGGCATAGCTCTCGCTCAGTAGCACATCAAAGCCGACAGCGGTGACAGTATCGGCAACAGCACGAGCAAAGTCTTCAGCCATGAATCGGCGATCGTAACCGACAATTATTGTCCGGCTACCAACCGTAGAAAAATACGTATCATATAATACTTTTGCGGCAACTGGCGCGACCAGGGCTAGGCGTTCAAAGGTGAACTCGTCACCAATAATGCCCCGCCAGCCGTCTGTACCAAACTTGATTGAGTTAGCTACAACTGGCATCTAGGTATCCTAACTGTCTACTTGAGGATTCTAGCATTTATACAGTGTGCAGAGTAAAAAAAGAATCTAGTAAAAATATGTACTAATAATATTCAACACAAAAGTGAGCCAATTTGTGTATTGTACAAATGCAATGTCTAACGATAAGCCCGTCTACGCCTGCCATATTTAAAAGAGAATAGCGCCTTTGTAACATACTGTTTCAAAAGGCTTACACTATTAGAATTGCAGGTATCTATCGTTAGCATGAAGCAGACTTGAGGGTTCCAGCAAATCGTATATTTGATTAAGGCTGTAAGGATAAAAGCAGTGATAGACAATCGGGCAATATCAATCAGTTTATTTACAGGGGCAGGTGGACTAGATATTGGGATAGAACAGGCAGGTTTTCGGGTAGTAAGTGTTGTTGAGAAAGATCCTGATGCTGCGAAGACTATAGCTTTTAACCGACCTCACCTAAATAGTCCCGTAGCAAGAGATATACAGAAAATCACTGCTCAAAATCTTTTGGAAGAAGGGGGATATGTTATTAACCTTGGTAGACCCCTACGTATTGGAGAAGTAGATTTAGTAACTGGCGGTCCCCCTTGTCAACCCTTCAGCACAGCAGGAAAACGTGGTTCAGTTATGGACCCACGTGGCAGCTTGTTTATGGACTTTATACGTATTGTTGAACAAGTGCAGCCACGCTTTTTTGTCATGGAGAATGTTAAAGGTTTACTCTCGGCTCCTATTCGTCATAGACCTCATCTGGAACGAGGAACGGGTTATGCTCCTCTGGAACTAGATGAAATGCAAGGGAGCGCTCTTGAGATTGTTTTAGAAGAAATGAAACGCATTGGTTATCAAGTTATTTATAAAGTAATGGAAGCAGCAGATTACGGTGTTCCGCAAAACAGAGCGCGAGTAATCTTTATTGGCTCAAGAGATGGTGAATCGGCTACATTCCCTTTGCCTACTCATAGTAAAGATGGCTCTTTATTACCTCAATGGCGCACTCTTAAAGATGCTCTGATCAACTTAGAAGATCCACAACCGGAGTATACTTCCTACTCAAAAAACCGTCTTCAATATTTAAAGCTTTTAAAAAGTGGTCAAAACTGGAGAGATTTACCTAAAGAATTGATAAAAGAAGCAATGGGAGGCGCTTATAAATCTGGAGGTGGTAAAGTAGGGTTTTACAGAAGATTATGTTGGGATAAGCCGTCTCCTACTGTTACTACAAGTCCTTACCAAAAGGCTACAGATATGTGTCATCCAGAGGAACTTCGTCCTCTAAGTGTTCGAGAGTGTGCCAGGATTCAAACCTTTCCAGACTCATGGATTTTCTATGGTTCGACAGCTTCTAAATACAGACAGATAGGTAATGCTGTACCTGTTCTCTTAGCTCAAGCTATTGGTGACTATTTACATAGTCTAATTAGGGCTTGCTGAAAAAGTGATGAAAAGCCAGAGAAGGATTAATTAGTT
>NZ_JBDNJQ010000088.1:0-34193 GCF_051172895.1 Nostoc sp. CALU 1950
ATCGCGTCTCTACAAATGGTCTATTTGTCGCATTCTTTTTTCAAATTGGTATTACATTGATTTATTTCCCAAACAGGATATTTTTCCTGTTTTTATATACTTAGCTACCTGGTAGAGAGATAGCAATCGATTATACTCCAACTTTCACGCATCGCAACTATATATGTTGATATCCTGTATATCTTCTAGGGCATTAGGCTTGGTTTAAATTCTGACCAACGCTTGCAAACTTGTTCGTAGCAATCGGGTGGAGTAATTTTTAGTTGGTGTAAAAAATTAACCTCAATCTGAGGATCTGCCTTTAGCACCAAAAGAATATCTTGATGGGGATTGTATGTTGCAACTGCTGGGGAAATTGATGAAATCATAGATGAGCAGATTGATTGCGATATAAATCCGCTATCTTCAAACGAACGCAAGTAAAACCCAATCAAATCAGAGGGGAGAAATTGCAGGGTGAAGGGAACTGTATCAACACTTGTATTTGTAGGGTGAGTAACTTGAGTATCCACATCACAAATAACAACTCCCCGCCCAAATGACTGAAATCCTTTCCATCCTGTGTAACCAATTACCAGCAGATTATTATGGATAAAGCTGTTTTGCCAGTAGCCGAAATTTCCTTGCCAAACACTATTAGATGGTCGCATTGACTTCCTCCTCCAACACCAATGATTCAATGCGAACCTGCTCAAGCTCCCGTCCAATCAATACTAATCGCGTTTGACGGGGTTCCTGGGGTTGCCAAGGACGATCGTAAAAGTAGTCAAATCGATTACCAACACCCTGTAATACCAGACGCATAGCTTTGTTGGGAACTGCTACAAATCCCTTAATTCGATAAATTTCTTGCTGTTGCACTAATGTTTGCAAGCGTTTGACTAAGACAGTCGGCTCAAATGCTTGGTCTAACAGTAGTTGCACTGCATTAATTCCTTCATCATGTTCGTGGTCTTCTTCAGTATCGTGGTGACTGGGACGACTATCTAAGTTGTCTTCGACCGCAGCGTTGAAACCGAGTAATAAATCGCCACTGATTTTACCGTCCTGGCAAGGAATGACTTTTACACCAGGGGATAAGTTCTGCTTTAACCACTCCTGTACTCTAACTTGCGTTTGTTCGTCAACGCGATCGCTCTTAGTCAGTAATACTAGATCAGCACAAGCCAGTTGATCTTCAAACAGTTCCTCAATGGGTGTTTCGTGTTCTAGACTAGAGTCGGCTTGTCTCTGTGCTAAGAGGGCTGCTAAATCGCCTACATATTGATTAGTTGCCAACGCTTCACAGTCCACCACAGTAATTACGCTGTCTACTGTCGCGCCTGTGCGAATCTCCGGCCAACGAAATGCTTGCACTAATGGTTTTGGCAGTGCTAGTCCAGAGGCTTCAATTAACATACAGTCTAGGCGATCGCGTCGCTTCAGTAATTCTTGCATTGCTGGTAAGAATTCCTCTTGCACTGTACAGCACAGACAACCGTTAGTGAGTTCAACAATATTACTGTTGGAGTCTCCTTCATCGTCACAAACTCGGCAATCACGTAAAAGTTCGCCATCAATTCCGATTTCTCCAAATTCATTCACCAAAACCGCAATGCGTCGCCCTTCATTGTTTTGGAGTAAATGGCGAATTAACGTTGTTTTGCCTGCACCAAGAAATCCTGTAATTACTGTGACGGGAATTTTTTGCATATAAAGTGTGTCGTTTGTTGATCGTTAATTTTGCGATGTGCAGAAAGAAGTTCTAACCGCAGATATCACGCAGTCAGCTGGTGTTAAAATCCAAATATTCATCACTAGCTGCGAGCGCCCAAAACAAAACTTAAATTCGTTCTTAGTACAGGATTTCACAACTTCGTAGCGAATCCTCTGCGTACCTCTGCGCTTTCCTCAGCGTCCCTACCCTGCGGGAAGGCGTTCGCGTAGCGTCTCGTAGAGAAGCGCCTATGCGTTTAAATTTCAATCCTCAATTCGCGCAAAGCAGTACTTATTAGTTAAAGTGGTGTCGGGTTGGCTACCTAATCAAGCTTGAGGGATTTTGCTTGGCAAAGTTTCTATCGATCAATTCTGTACTCCCGTTCCCCCGCACAGCGCGGAACATTCCAAATCGACACAATCCTGCACCAAACGCCAAACGCATCAGTAAAAGCGTCGGTACCTCGCGCACAGACTTGACAAAACCAGACAGTCCAAAACGCACCAATCCCTCTGGTCGAGCCACTCCTTGCCAAATCGAATCGAACCAAGAAGGAAGGGTTTCTTGAGTCCAGTCTGCCGTAATTACCTTCCCCTCAACTAATTCTGTCCCCGCCAAAAGCTCGGAAAAGCCTTCAATGCTGGAAAAAGCAGGATGAGACCACTGTTCGAGGAGTTGCCGCATTACTGGTTTCTCCCAAAAATTTAGGGGTTTTTGGCGGTCATCCCTCTGATTCCAGTCAGCTACAACCAACACTCCACCAGGCTTTAGCACCCGCATTAATTCTCTAGCAAAGACGGTTTTATCTGGCATGTGGGGGCCTGCTTCGATTGACCAGACCACATCAAAACTGGCATCTGGAAACGACAGTGCCATTGCATCATCGACCGCAAACTGGGCGTTTAGCCCTTGGGGTGTTAACTCCTGGGCACGCTTTACCTGCTGTGGGCTGATCGTAATCCCTGTGACCGCAAACCCATAATCTCGCGCTAAAATCCGGCTGCTGCCGCCAATACCACAGCCAACATCTAAGACGGTAGTGCCAGAAGGTAATTTATCTAAACCACCCCATTTAACCATTTCATGTACAAAGTCAGATTTAGCAGCCAAAAAATCCTTTCGTCGTGGCGGCGAACCGTAGTGACCGAGGTGAATGTGTTCCCCCCAATAAAACTCTACGATGCCATCAAGAGTCCATTGATCGTAGGAATTAGCGACTGTGGCTGAGGATTCATACTTGCGGGCCGTCAGGAGATAAGCCGCAATTCCAATCACCAAAATCAGAATAAAACCAATTACAGAATATAATAAAGTTGCCATTTTTTTGAACCCTTCTGTACAACTATTTGAGAGGATGTTTTAAAAGTCCTCTGGTTGGTAGCAAAACGTTTTAGATCCCCCTAAATCCCCCTTAAAAAGGGGGAATTTTAGAGACTTTGCCCCCCTTAAAAAGGGGGGTTGGGGGGATCAACAAGTGCCTAAAATTACAGCCAACCACTTTTAAAACATCCTCTGAGTTGATCTAACGGTTTACTCATTGCTGCTCGTCCCGAATTAGACGCGCGATGTCGTAATCGCCCACCAGATTCGATGCTTACGATGAGCGGAGCTAACGCAATATAAATCACCCTATACATCGAAATTGCAATGTTTTGAATATCTTGAATAATTCTCCCTTGAAGTAGACTGGGCTTGTGTTTATCTTGGAGGACAGCTGTTTGTTTGACAAAGGGATGAACAGCAGTGGGAATTTTTTCAACTCGGTGAATATAGAATTTTGGCATGATGATTAACTGAAATATTAGTCTAGTGAATTAGCAATTTTTATGCTAATTGGGAAAGCATTTGTTCAGTAGTAGAACAGGAATATGTATGTCACACACGCCATTTCTTACCTGTTTTGAACAACTTCTATTTGTTAGTTCAATACACAATATTTGCAAGCGATACTCTCATCTGGGGTAGCGATCGCAGCATCTAAAAACAAAATTTTATCCTAAATTAACCGCCTACCCTCTCATAGAAAGCTGTAATCTGTAGCGTTTTGATATGTGGGGCTATGAGAACGTAAAGCTGATTAGTTGCAGAAATTTTCATAAAGATACTTATCTGTGCCTCGCAGATGTACAAAATTACAAGTCAACTTCGGCGGGCATTCTGACTCACAAGGCAAGCCTTGATTACAGCTGCGGGACAGCGCCGGATTTACACCGGACTTTCCCCGTTTCCTCTAGCGGCTGTTCCCCACTAGAACCGAGATTCATCTGAATACTAACACAACTGTGATTTGCTTGCATAAAAATCAATGGTCGATCTATACTGGCATTCGTCATTAATCGCGGTAAGTCTCATTTTTTACCAAAGCTTGCTATAGATTTTGATCAATATCTTTCTTTAAATTGGAACTTGATGTTGTCTTTCATTGTGGTTGCTAGTGTAGGAATAATTTTCGGTGCGTACTTAGCTGAATTTGTTTCCAGCTAATAGAATTCAGAGAACTTTTGGTTATTTTTTGCTTGCATTAACCAACGGCATCCTAAAATCCCGTATGAAGAATCACACTGCGATCGCATGAAAGACCCTCTCCTAAACTTAAAATTTTTAACATGGATATAAATGAAATTCTTAAATCTTATGCTGCTGGAGCAAGAAACTTTCAAAGACTAAATCTGCAAGAAGCAGAATTAACAAATGCCAACCTCATAGGCGCAGATTTTAGCTATGCTGATTTACGTCAAACACGACTTGGTAGAACTAATCTTAGCCGAGCTTGCTTACACGAAGCAGACTTGAGTGAATCTATCCTTTGGGGCATAGATTTGAGTGAAGCAGACTTATATCGTGCTGTTCTCCGAGAAGCTGATTTAACAGGGGCAAAATTAATCAAGACACGCTTAGAAGAAACAAATTTAATCAAAGCTAGTTTATGTGGTGCTAATTTGCATGGTGCAAACTTATCTCGTTCTCTGTTATTTCAAGCAGACTTACGCCCCAGTTCTGACCAGCGTACAGATTTGGGATATGTGGTTTTGAGTTGGGCAGATTTGAGTTATGCCGACCTCAGAGCCGTTTCCATGCATCACGCCAACTTAGATAAAGCAAAATTATGTCGCGCTAATCTGTCTAAAACAATACAGTGGGGTAACTTAGCGGCGGATTTAAGTGAGGCTAGTTTGCAAGGTGCAGACTTGAGTTATGCAAATCTAGATAGTGCCATTCTGCGAAAAGCAAATCTGCAAGGTGCGGACTTAACAGGGGCAATTCTCACAAATACCGATTTCCAGGGAGCAATCATGCCTGATGGTACGGTTCATGATTGAGTGATTTGAGTAAAAACAGAATTCTTTCTTGTTAAATTAATTTGTTCGCCAGAATTTCCTGATAGGTTTGGATTGTTTGCCTTGCGATCGCATCCCAGCTAAAATTTTCCAAGGCATATTTTTGGGCATTTAATCCCCGTCGTTGACGTTCTGCGGGATTTTGCAAAGCCTCTTGCAGTAACTCTACCAATGCTTGGACATCTGTTGCACCCACCCAACCCGACTCACTATCACGAATCTGTTGACAAATATGCACTTGATCAGAAATGATAACGGGTATACCTGCTACCATCGCTTCAGCTACAGCAATCCCAAAATTTTCATAGTAAGAAGGCAAGACAAATAAATCAGCAGCTTGTAGTAAACTAACTTTGAGTTCACCAGTGACAAAGCCAGTAATTGTAGTGTGCGATCGCAGTGGTGAATTTTGAATTTGGGATATTATCTTTTGTTCGTAATCTGGATCTTGAGGATTAGTACCAGCTAAGACAAAATGAAACTTATAACCAACCCCTAACAGCTTTTCTAGCGCCGGAATCAACAAATTTAACCCTTTTTTCGGATCAATTCGTGACATAAACAGCACTAAAGGCACATCCTTTGGTATTTCTAACTGACTACATATATTTTTAAAAGAAGATTGAGGGGGAATTACACCCAAGGGAATCACCAAATCTGGCGTAGATACTCCAAACCGTTTTGATATTTTAGCTTCTTGATCGCTGGTAAAATGAATTGCTGCCGCACCCGCTAAGTTTTGACGTTCTATAATTGCGACATAAAGCTGTTTTAATTGCTTTTTTTTCTTTAAATCAGCCGGATCGAGAGTACCCAAAGGACGGAAAATATAAGGTAGCTTTTGCTGACGACACACAATCGCAGCAGCACTAATTATTGGCGAGAACAAAGCATGAATATGTGCTATGTCAAACTCATGAGCATGACGTTTTAGCCATTTTAATAAATCTAGAGAAAATTTGTAGCGACGAAACGGCGCACAACGAAAATAAATTATTTCATAGCCATCTTGTTTAATTGGGCGATTTAAAGGAACATCGAGAGGTGTTTGACCATTATCGCCATTACTATCAGTTGTGAGAATTGTAACTTCTACTCCCTCTTTTACCAAAGCAGGAGCTAATCCTAGTACCATTTGACTAGGGCCGCCGTAAATCAGAGAAATTGAGGGGACAATTTGTAATATTTTCATTTTTTTATCATTTGTCCTTTGTCATTTATCCTTTGTCCTTTGTTATTCACTAATGACCAATGACTAATGACTATTAACCAATTCTTGATAAAACTCTAATTGCTGTTTAGCTAAAGCTTTATTTGTGTATTTAATCATTGCTTTTTGATAACCCATTTCACTCAGACTGTGAGCAAAATATGGTTTATCTATTAATTGAACTAGGCAATTAGCAAGGGCTTGAGCATCACCTTCGGGAAATACTAAACCAGCATCGCCAATTACATGGGGAATTTCACCAGAATCAGAACCAATCACAGGCACTTGGCAAGCCATTGCTTCAATTAGCACATGACCAAATTGTTCTTTCCAGCCAGCAGAAGTTAAGGTTTTAAACTTGTAAGTTGTTTCTGAAGGCAGTACCAAAGTACTCATTAAATTAATATAGTTTGCAACCTCGTCATGAGGAACACTTTCTACCAAAATTAACCGTTCTTTGATATTATTTTCTGACGCTATTTTGATTAATTCAGTTTGTAACTCTCCCCGTCCCAGCAGCAATAACTTCCAAGATTTACTTTTTAAACTGATTAAGGCTTCTAAAAGTGTTAATAACCCCTTTTCTTGCACAAATCGCCCAACAAAACCTACCACAAAATCTTCCTTTTCAATGCCTAACTTAGCTGCTAATTCTGGTTGGGCTTTGGGAGTGAATAGACTTTCATCTACACCCAGTTGTGGCATAACTTTAATTGCCCCTTGATATCCTCGTTGTCGCAAAACTTCCGCTCCATCCTGATTGCCAGAAATAATTCCGTGGCTGTGGTTGAGGTTATATTTTTCTAATAAAGCAATTGGTGGTTTCAGATTATATGGAAGATTCCACCAGGTAAAAAACAAATTTTTTGCCTTGAGTCCTAATAGCTTATTTAAAGTAATCATTTGAGTATAAGCCAAGGCTCTAGACCCTTGTTCTACCTGAATGATTTGGGGACGAAATTGTTTTAACAAAGAGATCAAATCAGCACCAAAGGTAAGGAGTCCCTGGTGATTTTGGCTAAAATTAGAAACTGGAACTATTCTAAATGTGCCTTCATCGCGGTATTCAGTTTCAATAATTCTATTTTGTACACCACCTGGTTTCCAGCGCTTTGGGACTACAACTGTCACTTCAATGTCGGGTTCTAGTTGAGATAAAGCACGTAATTTTTCACAGTTGAGGTCTACGATATAAGTGTGACTAGCAACTAAAATTTTCATTTTTAATTTATTCTTTGTTATTGACAAATAACCAATGACAAATGACAAATGACCAATGACTAAACTTGTTTATCCAATCGGCTGTAAATTTGACCATCGTTCCATGTTGATTGGATGACAGTACCCAAGGCTTTGAAAAAACCCAAAGTGTAGAAAATAGCGCGAGTGGCAATTTTGATGGGGGAACCGCTTTTGTGACAAGGTGGGCGTCCTAGGACGTGACAATCAAATAAACGGGCGTATAGGCGTAAAGCTTGAGTCGCAGTGAGGTTTTTCAGCCCTAGTAAAAAATGGTTGTGGTAAAAGGTGAGTTGATATTTTAGCGATCGCATACTAATATCATGACAACCCCCTGTTTCTTCGCCTAAATGCACCAAATGGGCTTCTGGGTCGTACCAAATCTTATATCCTGTCTGCCTCACCCGCAAACAAAAATCTGACTCTTCGCGTACTGCACTACCGCGAAACCTCTCATCAAACCTCAGTCCATACTTAGTAAAAATTTCGCTGCGAAAAGACATATTGCAACCCCTTGCTGTCAGCACTTGCTGGGGTTTGATGGTATGTACTAAATCAATATGATACCAAGCGATTCCTGGGTCCATAGCTTGGGGAGGCAGATATTCAATCTCTAAATCTCCCCCAGAATCACCCAATTTCATTCTGTCGAATACCCGACCGGCGACAGCCCCCACTTCTGGATTTTGGAAATAATTTTTCGCATGGGCTGCTAACAACCCAGGGGTTAGCTGAACATCATCATCAATAAATAATATTATTTCACCAGATGACCGCCGGACAGCATAATTACGCGCCCCTGGCAAACTTGCCCAATCTAAACGCAACCATTTAATTTTACCTGCCTCCGCCATCTCTTCTAAGTAAGCTTGAATTTCTGGTTGGTGTTTTGCGGTTTGGTCTACAACTAAAACTTCAAAATTTGGATAGTCCTGTTTTAAGACATCCACAATGCTATCTCGTAATGCTTCCTCCCGTCCGTAGGTCGGGATTACTACAGTAATTAATGGCCAATTATTCATGATTTCTATTAAGTAATTTTACTACTTCTATATTAGCCTTGTAAAAATTAATTTTCATTAAATTCAGTAAGCTACCATTGCTTTTATCGAAAAAGAATTCTGAGTTATGAATTCTTTTTCAATTACATTCAATCAATTATTTACCAAACTCAGCACTGGCTCAACGCCCAGCTAACGGAACTTAGCACTCTTCATAAGACTTCTTGCATAAGTCGGGAAAAGGGGAAGGGGAAAAAGTTCTGTATTGCCCCCTTCCCCTTTAACCTTTACCCTTTTCCCCAAGAATGCAAAAAGCACTTGTGCAAGAGGTCTATAGTGCTGCTGCATAGAGATTATCAAAGAACTCATTTTGCTTTTCGGAGTTATGCACAATTTGTGCTTGAGCTAATGCTCCTGCACTTAAAAATTCATAATGTTCTCGTTTATCATTTCTATCAAGAAATTGGATTACTTGTTGCAATGCTTGCTCTGCCAAATAATCGTAAGTACTATTCAGAATTTCCCAATATTCATTAGTTTTGGTTTTTTCACCGTGCTGCCAATTACTCCAGTGCCTAATTTCATTAATTGGTAATTCTAAAATATAACCATTTTCACCATGACGGACAAACTCTGGTAAGGCACATATATTTGTCGTAATTGCAGGGGTGGCAACAGAAAATCCTTCGATGATACTATAGCCATAAGTATCATGTAATGTCGCCATTAATTGAAAATGACTTTGCGATAATAGCTCAATAACTTTGTCATTAGGAATATTCTTATGAAAGACAACGTTATTTAGATGAAGTAACTTTAAATCCTCTACATATTTGCTGCGATCTGGAAAATCTGTCGGAACTCCTGAACCATGTTCCAGTCCCGAAATTATATGTACAGTAATAGGCAAACCTAATTTTTCAGCTTTTTTTGCAAGTCTTAAAGCAACAACTCCGCCTTTGCGGGCAATATGATTGCCAATAAATACAAGCTGGAGATTTTGCTGTTCCTGATAAAGTTTTGATTGGTTAACTCTGACTGGAAAGTTGGGATGGACTACATCCACTTTCTTACTTATCTTTTCTTCAATTTTCCAACCTTCTATCCGCTTAATTAATCTCAACTTGGCGTAATCTGAAATGGCGATAATTTTTTGGCAATTTTCTAGTGCTAATCGATTATTTAATAATTCATAAATTGCAGCTTCAGCTTGATTTTGAGGATTTCTATATAAAACACGATGATCCTCAAAGGTGAGAAACCAAGGTTTATTTGTATATAAAATTCTGTTGAAAGAATGAATTGCTTGGTATCTTTCCCATACAGGTTGCCAGGCAATAAAGCTGGCTAAAGGATACCAAATTTTTTCTATCGGATATCTGCCTGCGGGAAAAGGTTTAGGGCGGATGAGTGTATGCCGAGAATTTCGAGGTAGGTTTGGAATGCTGAGGTGTTTTTGACCTCCTATGATAACTTTTGCCATTTTTATTTCATTTAAATTGTTTTGAGACGTTTTTTCTTGTTTTTTAGCTGAGGGTTGGCTTCTTCTTTATCTTGTTTCTCCAGTTCTGGCAATTTAAAAAGAACTCCCGCAAAAAACCAATAATAGACAGCAACAGGATCAACATCCAGAGGATAGTAGTAGGTGTTGTAGCTAATAAACAATATAAACACCCATAAAGCTGCTCCGTAACTGCGGAAATTACGGTTTTTTATGGAGCGATAGGTTTTAAAGCTAATAATTGTTAAACTTGTTACCAAGCCCAGAAAGGCTAGTACTCCAAGAATCCCAACCTCAAAAAGTACTTTGGGGTAATAGGTTTCCACAAGTTTAGTTTTACCCATCGCACGGGCAGAGTTAGTTGCTCGTCCTAAGCCACTTCCTAGTGGCCCATCTACGTTTTTCCAATTTTCTTCAAATTGCTGGACGATAAAATCTTGAGGTGGTGAAGCTTCCCAACGACTGGTAAAACTCTCGGTTCTCTCTTGTACGACAGCAGGGTTGCTCACCATCGCAATTCCCAGAACTAGGGCAAGTCCTATCCCTATGGGGATAAATCGTTTAAGGTTGCCAAGTTGTCCAGTGAGCAATAGCAAAATCCCGAAGCAGATTGGTACTAAAGCTAGGGCAATTCTCTGTCCAGAAATTACAGCATTGATAAAGACTGTGACTAAAGAACCTAAACCGATTACCCGCCATACTATAGAAGGGTCGGTGAAGCCAGTAGCAAAGGTAAAAAAGGTGCTGGAAATCAAGAACCATGCCCACTGCCAAGGGGCTACAAATGTCCCTGGTAAGCGAATAACCCCTTCTTCAGGACTATATAAGAGCGCTCCACCAAAATAACACCTGGCTTCTAGTGATGTGACAAATAGGGCATTTCCTTCCAGACCTCTAGTGCCTTGACATATACCAGTTAGTAATAACAGGTATTGAATACATCCCAGTACACAGCAAATCAGTATGAGGACAATCTGGAGGCGCGATAAAAATAGAAAATCCCGCTTATCGCGAATTAAATAGTAGGCACAACCAATCAAGGGGACATAGCCTAAAAATACTTTCAGTCCCAGAATGCCCATACCTAAAGGTATTTCTTTGGCTGCTTTTTCTAATAGTCCCACGCTAGGCGGGTTAAACTGCTGTCCACCATTAACAAATAACAGCGTTAGCAGACTACAACCCAAAACAATATAAAGTGGGATTTTAATACCTTGGGGGATAATTAAGGGTAGCCCCTGTTTACGGCAAGTCTGCCAAAGTCCAATTAGGGCTGGAACGTAAAAAGCATCTTTAGCTAATTGAAGTACGGGACTATTGCCCAAGTAGTAGGTGATAGTACCTCCAATAGGTACGTAAATTATGAAGGCATATAGCGCTTGGCGCGGGTATTTGTAGGAAAGGGATATAACTATTATTCCCAAGACTCCTGGGACTGCTACTTTAATTCCAGCTACGAAAAAAAGCAGAATGCCAACAAAAACACCGCTAAAGGTGGCGGTGGTGAGTAAGCTAGTGAGTTCTTTACGTGCTTGGGCTGCTTTGCGCTTTTGGGCTAACTGTTCTTTGAGGTCAAGGGCGGAATTTCCCTTTTTAGTCTGTTTTTTCGAGTTTTTAGATTGCTTAGATTTTGACTTTAGTTTTGGCATAGTGGTGCTGTCGTCTATCAGCCTCGGAGAATCTATTATAGTTGACAAATTTCTTTGGATTGCTGTAAGTAGTACAATCCGAATTCATCTCTAACTGATTGATTTAATAATTTGCGATTAAAAATGCTAAATCTTAATCTTTTTGAATTATCAAAAAGATTTTCTCCTGTTTCTAAAATATAAACTGCGCCTGGAAATGGTAATGATTTAATAGCTTTTGCTTTGTTCTTTAAAATATCTCTGACTTTGGCATGGTCTATATAATATCTATAGTATCCATAGCCACGATTATATTCTGCGGTTTCGGGCAAATAATTCAAATCATATCGAATAATGTTACAACTGCCGCACATCTTATAAAAATTACTTCTTTTAAGATATATATAATTGCTGCCTTCCTGATATTTATAACCTTTATTTATAAACCATCCATTAGAATCTGGGTGTTGTTGAACAAATTTTGCTAACTTTTTACTAACACAATCGTCAGCATCAACAGTCATAGTGTGGGTGGGAGAAAATTGACGAGCATAAATCAATCCTTTTAATATTTTACGCCCTTTATCTGTGTCTCCTTTTGCTACAGGGTTAGTCTCATTTGGAGGGGAAAAATCAACTGTAATGTATGTAATATGAGGATGAGTGAATTCTATTTTGGGCTTTTCGTGACAAACAACAATAACGTGAAAGTTAGGTGAGGTTTGATTGCAAGCTGATTTAATGCATCTTTCAAATAATTGTGTAACACGTTCCCAGGAATTGGAAACTTGTGCACTTTTGAGTGGAATCACAAAAACAAGCACTGTGTTTTGTCAGAAGAAATAACTAATAATCTCGAAGCAAATAATAACACATTCAGACTGATGTTAGGACTAACGCTCTTTTATGACTATCTAAATACAAATGTCACAGCTTCTACACATAACCCAGGTTGGTTAATTTGTAGAAGCTGTGATACGATTTGACGTTTTTTAAAAGCCGAGATATTCAGCTAATTTAGTCCATCAGATGCTGTTGGACTTGCGAGACTAGTTCATTTGTCCAGTAGTTAGTGAGTTCGGCATTGGCTGCTTCCACCATTACTCTGATGACTGGTTCTGTACCAGAGGCGCGAACCAAAATTCTGCCAGAATCACCCATTGCGGCTTCAGCAAGAGCGATCGCTTTTTGTACTGGTTCGCAATCTTGCCATCCCAAACGGCGATCGCGATCGACAACTCGCACGTTCCGCAATAATTGTGGATAGGTCTGGAAACTTTGATCTACTAATTCGCTCAAGGAAACACCCGCTTCTTTCACCAAAGCTGCGATATGTAATGCTGTTAACAAGCCATCTCCAGTCACCGCATAATGACGGCAAAGAATATGACCAGATTGTTCCCCGCCTAGCATTCCCCCAGTCCGCAACATTTCGGCTTGCACGTATTGGTCACCAACTGCGGTACGAATTAAGTTACCACCAATTTGCTGCCAAGCTTTTTCAAAGCCTAAGTTAGCCATTACTGTAGATACAATCAGGTTGTCTGGCAATTGTTGGTTTTGTTGTAAGTGTCGTCCCCACAGGTAGAGAATGTAATCGCCGTTAACTTGCCTTCCTGTATTGTCTACGGCTAAGACGCGATCGGCATCGCCATCAAAGGCAAAGCCGATATTGGCGTTGTGTTCTTGTACTGTGGCTGCAAGAATATCTAAATGGGTAGAGCCGCAGTTAACATTAATGCGATCGCCATCTGCTTCGTTATGCAAGCAGATTACCTCTGCCCCCATTTCTGTAAATACTGATGGTGCTAACCCGACTGCTGCACCCCACGCCAAGTCTAAAACAATCTTCATTCCCTGAAGATTTAAGGCACTGTTCAAGGGTTTTTTCAACGCCTCGCTATAATGCCCCACTAACTCAAAACGTGAGTGATGGCGTCCGCAATTACTGACTCTAGCAATAGGTGATATCTTCCCACGCAGTCCCGCTTCTATTTCTGCCTGCAATATTTGCGGTAACTTCCCACCATTGGCACTAAAAACTTTAATGCCATTGTCTTCTGGGGGATTGTGACTGGCAGAAATCATCACTCCGCCGATGGCATCAGTAATGCTGGTGAGATAGGCAACGCAAGGAGTGGGACACAATCCCAAATACCAAACCTCTAACCCCGCTGCTGTTAACCCTGCACTCAAAGCCATTGCCAGCATATCGCTGGAGTTTCTAGAATCCTGTCCGAGAATGACTGGCCCTACTTGAGTAGCATGGTTACGTAAAACAATCCCCGTCCAAAAACCAACTTGCAATGCTAGGGGCGCACTCAGTAATTCTCCGACTCGTCCGCGAATCCCATCTGTACCAAATAACGGATTTGCTGGTAGTGGGATTAAATTCAGCCCAAAACTGCTCTCAATCCCTTTCCCCAATCCCTCACTTTCAGAAGCAGAACCCCCAGAAATACCCGATGTCCGAGTTATAGATGAAACCATATTTTTAAACACTCCACACAATCACACTGGAAAATAGCACTTAAGACTTTATTCAGCAATTTCGACATGCTTTTTCTCTTTAAGAAATTCATTCTAGATTAGGCTAGCTTACGTAATAATACTTAAGCTCTGCCTCTTTAAATGTAAATCTTTCATAAAGTCAGTATTGGTTTTTACATTATTAACAAAGTTTCCACATTTTAGCTAATTATTCCTTTTATGCCCTCAACTTTAGTCTTGATTTTTATCTGTATTAGTTTACACTTGGCAATCTTAATAACCAAAAAAATATGTAATAAATACTACCCTAATTTCATCACAAGCTTTTTTCAGGAAAGCTGAGAATGAAAGCAAAATTAAGCTAATAAGAACCAAAAACCAAAATCTAAAGTTCTATTTTCATAGCCTTGTTGCTGTGTAAAAAACTACAAAATCATCGCGGCTTAAAAAATTTTAATATAAATTCTCATCAAATAGTTTTAAGGTAACCTTTTAATGGCTTTTTTAGCCGTTAGTGAATCAAAACTCCGGCAGTTAACTTTTTAAAGTTGAGAATTTTAGATATGAGCAGCAATTTAGCAACCAAATTACGTGTAGGCACTAAGAAAGCCCACACAATGGCAGAAAATGTAGGTTTTGTCAAGTGCTTTTTAAGAGGAGTCGTCGAGAAAAACTCTTACCGGAAACTAGTTGCTAACTTCTACTTCGTCTACTCAGCGATGGAAGAAGAAATGGAAAAGCATAGCCAGCACCCAATTCTTTCTAAAATTAACTTTCCCCAGCTAAACCGCAAGTATACCTTAGAGCAAGACCTAGCTTATTACTTTGGTGCCAACTGGAGAGAGCAAATCAAACTATCTCCCGCAGGTGAAGCTTATGTAAAGCGCATCCGAGAAATATCTGCCACAGAACCAGAATTGTTAATCGCTCATTCATACACTCGTTACTTGGGCGACTTATCTGGGGGACAAATTCTCAAAAATATTGCTGTAACGGCGATGAATTTGTCGGAAGGGCAAGGAACAGCTTTTTATGAGTTTCCAGAAATTCCTGATGAGAAGGCATTCAAAGCGAAATATCGCCAAAATTTGGATGAATTACCTCTTGACGAAGCGACAACCGATCGCATCGTTGATGAAGCTAACGCCGCCTTTGGTACGAACATGAAGATGTTCCAGGAATTGGAAGGCAATTTGATTAAAGCGATCGGTGTAATGCTGTTCAACAGCCTCACACGGCGTCGTACACGCGGTAGTACTGAACTCGTCACTGCTGAGTAATGAGTAATGAGTGCTGAGTGCTGAGTTCTGAGTGCTGAGTAATAAGTGCGGAGTATGGTGTGTGGAATCATAAGTCCAGACAGCCTGATGAAGGATGATTCATAGGTGTTTCTGGAGAAAGAGCGAAAAATGCTCAAAATATTTAGGGGCAATAGCCCTGTGACTGCTTTTGATTTGTGAAAGCAAGCATGGGGAAATTGCCCCTCAATTATGTTTAATTAGCGATTAAATTCTTGAGAGCATCTTTAGCATCAGTGTTTTCTGGATCTATTTGCAGCGCTTCCCGAAAAACTGCCGCTGCCTCTTGTTTTGAGCCATCACCAGATTCACCATAGGAAATATCTCGGCCAAGTTTGATGTAAAGTTCAGCCATTTTGCGACGTGGAATCATATTTGCTAGTGGCTGATAAAAAGCCATGACAGCACTAAAGCCTTTTTGCTTGTAAAGTGGCAAATTTATATTGGAGCAGGTGTCATAACTGCCTTCACCAGTTTTTACCACATTTTGGCAAATTGCCAGAGCTTCATCTAGATTCTCTTGTTTAGCTAGTGCTTGACTTAATTTACTGTAATAATCATCAGTGGGTTTTTTGGCAACGGCTTGACGGTAAAGAGCGATCGCTTCTTCTGGTTTTTCTTGTGTCATCAGCACATCTCCCAGTTCTACATACCTTGAAGCTTCAGGCTCGATTTTAATTAGTTGGCGGTAGGCTGCGATCGCTTCATTAACAAAGCCACGCTGTAATGAAAGTGATGCCAAATGCTCATAGTAGACTTCATTTTTGGAGTCATTTTTACTTGCTTGACGATAGATAGCAACGGCTTCTTGATATTCCATCATTTCACCCAGATAGTGGTAAGCCAGATAACTCTTGGGATCAATTTTCAAGGCTTCTCGATGAGCAGCGATCGCTTCTTCTCGTTGGCCTAATTTACGCAAGACATTACCTAAAATGTTGTAACTCTCTGCATCTGGCTCAAGTTTAACGATTTGACGGTAAACTAAGAGCGCTTCCTTTGTATTACCAAGTTCCATCAACTGTGACGCTAAAATGTAGTAGTAATACCTATTACTGTTAGGGTTAAGTTTGATAGCTTGACGGTAAGCTGCGATCGCTTCAGTGGTTCGTCCCTTCTCTGCCAGGAAATTGCCTAATTTGAGGTAAATGTCCCCATCAGGAGTTAATTGTAAAGCTTGGCGATAGGTAGCGATCGTCTCTGCAATCTTACCTTGGTTAGATAGGACATCTGCCAGCTTGACGTAAGCGTAACTGTTTTTGCGATCGCGCTGAATGAAACTTCGCCAAATATTAGCGGCTTCTTCATAATTTTTCACTTCTTCGGCAGATGTCGCTTTTTGTTCCAACTCCTCCACCGTTTGCGCCACAGTGATTTGAGGAGCCAACGCCAAACCTAAACTCAACAGCAACGGCAATATTTTCAGGCTTCTCATAGACTTTCAGCTTAAAATAACTAAGTAAATCTTCAAACCAAGCTTAATCTCAGTATTTAAGTTTGTAACCCGTAAAACTTACCATACTGAGTAAATCAGGCAAAAATATGGCTACGAAAATTCCTGTCACAGTGATCACAGGCTTCTTAGGTAGTGGAAAAACTAGCCTAATTCGCCACCTGCTACAAAACAACCAAGGACGCCGCATTGCCGTTGTAGTCAATGAATTTGGCGAACTCGGTATTGATGGCGAATTATTAAAATCTTGTCAAATTTGCCCGGAAGATGGTGAGGGTGACACTAATATCTTTGAATTAACTAACGGCTGCTTATGCTGTACGGTGCAGGAAGAGTTTTACCCGATGATGCAAGAGTTAATCAAGCGGCGAGACAGCATCGACTGTATTTTGATTGAAACCTCTGGTTTAGCCTTACCAAAACCCCTGGTGAAGGCTTTTCGCTGGCAAGAAATTCGTAACGCCGCCACTGTGGATGCTGTAATTACCGTGGTAGATTGTGCGGCGGTAGCAGCGGGGACATTTGCTAGTGATCCAGAAGCGATCGCAGCCCAGCGGCAAGCAGATGATAGTCTAGAACATGAAACACCCTTGCAAGAACTGTTTGAAGACCAACTTGCTTGTGCAGACTTGGTGGTGTTGAATAAAATTGACTTGGTGGATGCCGAGACAAAAGCCAGAGTTGAGGAATTGATTAAGCAAGAGTTGCCCAGACTGGTGAAAATTGTCGAGAGTAATTGTTCTCAACTCGATGCATCTATATTATTAGGATTCCAAGCCGCAGTGGAAGACAACTTAGATTCTCGTCCTAGTCATCACGATACTGAAGAAGATCACAACCACGACGAAGAAATTACCTCAGCTAATTTAATTTTGGATCGTACCTTTGACCCAGAAAAGCTGCAACAGCAGTTGCAAACATTGGCACAACAACAAGAAATTTACCGGATTAAAGGCTTTGTGGCAGTGCCAAATAAATCCATGCGCCTAGTGATGCAGGGCGTGGGAACCCGATTTGAGAAATTTTATGATCGCCCCTGGAAACCAGAAGAAGCCAGACAAACGCGCTTAGTTTTCATCGGTCGTGATTTGAAGTCTTCAGAAATTGAATCACAACTTGTAGCTTTATAAGTTAAGAGTTAGGAGTTAGGAATAACTACTTAATGGAAAAACCAGAAAAACAATACTAATAACTTAGATTTTCTAATTTATTACTCTTTATTCCTAACTTCTCTATTTTTACTCCTAACTGATAGATTCTCACCCTTCACTTTACAAAAACATGACGATTTCTCAACTATTTAACGTTGCTAATCTTTTCGTATTGCCATTTTGGGCGTTGATGATTTTATTGCCAAACTGGAAAATCACACGACAGATAATGTCATCATATCTACCCTTTTTGCTGTTAGCTGGAGCGTATGTGTATTTATTTGTCAACAGCATTACGCCAGAAAATGCCCAAGATTTCTCAAATATACAATTAGCTGATGTTGCTCGACTTTTTGCAGATGAAAAAGTCGCTGCAACGGGTTGGATTCATTTTTTAGTGATGGATTTATTTGTCGGTCGGTGGATTTATTGGGAAGGGCAGAAAACAGGTACTTGGACAATTCACTCCCTGGCTTTGTGTTTGTTTGCTGGGCCTTTAGGATTACTATCTCACATTTTGACTGACTGGATTACTAAGACATTTTTTCCCAAGTTTCAGCAGAATGAAACGGCGACAGTAGCAAAACAAGAAGTATCATCCTGACTTTTCACGTTATGTGGAAAAATCCACGAAAAACCTAACCCCCTTCCCGATGCGGGAAAGGGGAAATTCAAAGTCTCTCTCCTTTTAGGAGAGAGATTTAGAGAGAGGTCTTACTACCATTATCTATTACCTAATTTTAAAATCATTAAGCGTTGTCATGTCTATAGTCGGCATCTAACCAACAGCGTGGTAGAACTTCACCAGAAGGAAAAACAAGATTTTCTTTTTTAAAAGTATCAGGTGGCTGTTCCTCTTCACCTTCTTGTTCTCGTCCCTGGACGACATCACTATTCGGGTCAAGCAGTTCTTGAATTTCAAGAATTTTTACCAATTCGCCAGAATTTTTGATTTGTAAAAGCATCGAAATTGCCTCAATAAGTTTGCATGAAAATTGGAAGCGAGTTTCAAGATAAACTCACTCACATCTCAACCGATTTAGAACGTTGAGATTCCTTAATCGTTAAAGGACATTTTTACCAGATACGCACACACAAATTACACAAATTAATCTATGTGACTCGTTGGTTTTTATTTTTATAAAATTGACACAGCAAACAAATCCTCAATTTAGCATTCCAAATTTAATCAGGGAATGCTGACCGAGAAAATTGTTTAATTCAAATAATCTTGGTTTTAGAGATTAGATTTCGCGTTGATATTTTTCCAAAATATCTACTAGAGTGACTTGGCATTGCAGTGGCAGGAAATCGATTAAAGGAAGTTCACTTCTACCGCCGCCAATTTTGACTGGAATTGATTCCAAGACTTTGATAACTTGGTCTTCATTGACATTGTTGGAAGTAATTAAAGGATACAACTGTTCAGCAACAAGGGTATGCAGTTTGGCATTAGATAAATAAAGATGCCATTTGGCAATGTCTATGTAGACATTTTCGCCAATTTCAGCTGCTAGGGCTTCTAGTAATTCCGTGGTGTTAGTCTTAGCCATAAAAATAACCCTACATTAAGAAAGAGTGCGAAATCTCAGGCTTTTTTACATTATCGCTTACTTAAAAGGCTGATTCTACTACCACAGGTTACAATAACCCCAGCATCAGCTGTCCGTCTTCAGGTGGATTTGGGTGGAGTTTCGCTGTAGTTAGCGATCGCACTAATATAAATCAGATGCACCAAAACTATTCCTGTCCAACTTGCAGTCAACAACGGCAGCCACTCCCAGGTAGTGCCTTTCAAGATGTGGAAAAACCATAACCCAGAATTTACAGTAGCAGCGATCGCTACATGCACGGCAAAATTCATCCGGTCATCGATCTTGCGGTAATCAGGGTCTTTGCGATCGGGTTTGCGAGGCCAACGAGGAGGCATAAATATTTGTTACAGATTTAAATACACCCTACTTATTCTAAGGTTTTTGGGGCAGCGGTGGGCAATCATTGGTGGTACTTGACCCATCTCTAATGCTGGCAATTGATGTTTTCCTATGTGTTGATGCTCATCCTCAAGAGCGTTCCCTTCCCTATTACATAAATTTTTGCGTTGCCTTGGTTTCCTACAATATCCTTTCTGTTGTCGTAGCTGCTTGTCCTTCCAGACGACCCCATGTTTCTACAGCTAAAATTCTATCCCAAAAATAATACCTAAAAACAGACACCTTGAAAGGGCTGGTTCTACTGCTGTTGAATTTACCCCAATAATCGTTGCCAAGTTAGTTCTTGTGTCACTTCATCCCAATGCCAGCGTAATAAATTAGCGGGTTGATTCTTGACAATTCCAGGCAAACCAATTGCTTGTCTAGGTGCATTGGTAGCCAATAAAATGGCAGTCTCCACATCACAAATCCCCCACTGCACCAAATTCTGCACTCCCACTAATAAGGGTAAAGTCGTCCCCGATAAAGTGCCATCGGCCAGTCGCGCCGTACCGTTTTTAACTTCAATTTGCCGACTGTCCCAAGGATATACGCCATCGGGTAGTCCCAGAGGTGAAAGGGCATCACTCACAAGAAACAGTCCTTTTTCTTGATAGCTAGCGCGGAGTAAAATTTGCAGCATCGTGGGTGAAACGTGTTCACCATCAGCAATAAAGCCACACATCACATTAGGATGGGTAATTGCTGCCCCTAATAATCCTGGTTCACGGTGATGTAATGGTGGCATGGCATTGAAAGCATGAGTTACCATCGTTGCACCGAGTTCAAAAGCAAGTTGCGCTTGGGCAAATGTTGCCTGAGAATGTCCTAAACTAACGGTAATCCCCAAAGAAAGCAAATATGGAATTACTTCGCCTGTGGGATCTAACTCCGGCGCTAAGGTGATAACTTTTACAACGTGGGCATAATCTCCCAAAACCCGCTTTACCTCGTCAATTGTCAGTGGTAACAAGTACTCTGCCGGGTGTGCGCCGCGCTTTTGAAAATTCAAACATGGGCCTTCTAGATGTACTCCGAGAATCTTGGCACCTGCTTGTTGACTGCGGATAATATCAGCAATGACTGCAAGCGATCGCTGAATCTTTTCTACTGAAGTTGTGACAAGTGTCGGCAAAAACCCATCTACCCCGACATCCCACAAAAATTTCGTTATTTTCTGGAGTATATGAGCATTTTCAGCCGTCAAATCAGGAAATGCCAAACCCAAAGCACCGTTAATTTGCAAATCAACGCCGCCTAGAGAAATCCAGTCACCTCCTACATTTAGTAAGGACACACATCCGTGTATCCCTACCGTACCCATTGGCAAGATTTGCTCAATTATGCCCTCTTGGTTAACCAAGAGCATCTGCAAATCTTTGTAACCAGGCACTCTAGCATTGATAATATCTACAGTATTTTGTGTTGCTTGGGTCATCACACTGACGAGAAGATAGCTAAATCTGATTTTAAATGCAACCAATCTCAATAAATCAATTAAAACAACGCCAATAGATGAGATGATTATCGGCATTACCTAGCTTCCATAAGCTAGCTCAAATAATTTTGAATTTTGAATTTTGAATTTTGAATTATTATGACTCCCTTAGTTGGTATTATCATGGGCAGCGATTCCGATTTGCCCACTATGAAAGATGCGATCGCAGTTTGTGAAGAATTTGGTGTAGAGAGTGAAGTGGCGATCGTTTCGGCTCACCGTACCCCAGAACGCATGGTGCAATATGCTCAACTTGCACACCAACGCGGTATTAAGGTAATTATCGCTGGCGCTGGTGGTGCTGCCCATCTCCCTGGAATGGTAGCGTCTTTAACTCCCCTTCCTGTGATCGGTGTTCCTGTACCCACCCGGAATTTACAAGGTGTAGATTCTTTGTATTCTATTTTACAGATGCCTGCTGGTATTCCTGTGGCGACAGTGGCGATCGGTAATGCCAAAAATGCCGGACTTTTAGCAGTACAAATCCTCGCAACTCACCAACCAGAATTGTTAGAAAAAGTGCAACAATATCGCCAAACCCTATGTGAATCAGTAATTGCAAAGCAAGCAAAACTAGAACAACTAGGCTATGAGCAATATTTACAGCAAATGCTTTAAGGTAATTCGTAATTCGTAATTCGTAATTCGTAATTTGGTAAGAAATCTTAACAGCACAACAGGGGGGATGAGGGAGATGAGGGAGATGGGGGAGTAGTGAAAGAAGAACTATTAATTGTTGACCAATCCCCAGTTCCCAATCCCCAATCCCCAGTCCCCAGTTCCCAGTCCCCAGTTCCCAGTCCCCAAGCCCCACGAAATTCCAATATTGAAGTGATCGCTCCAGAATCAATGCAGCATTCTGAAGTATCTTGATCCTGAGGCCTTAGTCAAAAATTGAGAGCTACAACATCCATGTGCCAATTACTGGAAATGACATATAATAGTTGATCAATTATGAAGCAGTCAGATTAACAAGCTTTATAGCCAGACAGCAGTTATTCAATAACTGCTTTTTTTTACTTATCAATCATTTTTTAGTACGTTATTAGTACGATGGTTAACACCCCAAAACACCCTCAGCACAAGGCTTACGAAGATACGGTAGTGATTGAGCGTCTTAGTGATGGTAAGTTGAGATTGCAGTTCTCTGTAGATGTCAGTAAATCTGTAGGATGGTACAAAACTACTACTCCCCAAAAGAAGATGCGTCCTGGTTTGTCTGACACCTCAGAGAATTACACTCTGCTAGAGGGTAAGTGCCTTCAGATGCATCTAGATTTCCTCAATGGATGTTTTGACCCTACATTAGTTAAGTACGGCATCGGCAAGGATAAACCGCAGTTATCAATAGTTCCGCCGATAAAAAAAGAAATAGGAATGCTGGAACTGTACGACAAATACGTGGAATACAGAGGGAAAGATACAAGCATAAACACTCACCATCAGATGAAAGTTACCTTGCGTAACGCAATTGAGCAGGCAATCAATACCGTAGGGGAAAATGCGCTAGAAGTGAGAAGTTGGTTGCTCAATAATCGGTGCAAGAAAACTACCAAGGAATGCTTAAGGTTTCTCAGTAAGGCTCATAAGCTAGGCGTAAAACATGGCTTATGCTTTGTTGACCCTTTTGATGAGATGTCCTCTGAAGTCACTATAAACCAATCTTCAAACAAGTTCGACGATAATCACGAAGCTGATGATGAGGACATTTTTAATCAACAGTTAAGTTACACGCTTGAAGAGATGGAAGCGATAATTGACTATGGGTATGACAGGGAATTAAACTGCGCCGCTTTGATTGAGTTTCTATTCTTAACTGGATCGCGTATTAGCGAGGCGATAGCTATTAAGTGGTCAGACATCAAGTGGGAGAGAGAAAGCCTTATAATAGCCCGTCAATGGTCAATGAAGGGGAGATGTTTTATCCCCTTAAAAGGAACCAAAAACCTTCCTGAACATTTGCAGTATCGAATTTTTCCAATGCCCAAAAATGAGAAATTATGGAATTTAATCAAGTCGATTGAAAAAAAAGAAAACAAACTCGATCTAGTTTTTGTTAATGGACAAAATAACCCCTTCAGTAGAATATACGTAGGAGATGTTTGGAGAGGGTCAAAAACAACAGGTTCCAGAGGTATTGTCCCAGAACTCATAAAGCAAGGTAAGGTGTCTAAATACTTTTCGATTCATCACACTAGACATACTTTTAGCTGCATTCAACAAAATGTGTGCGGGATTGATCCTAAAGTGGTGTCTAGCTGGTGTGGTCATCACCCTGAAGTAAATAGCAAGCACTACTGGGAAGCTGACAGACGAATTAAACCGGGGTACGGTGAACTGTTAGCGAATCAGTCGTTCCAACAACAATCAGAGATTGAAATATTGAAACAACAAAATAAATTGCAACAGGAACAAATGGAAGAAATGAAAATGATGATTGAAAAACTAACTAGAGATAAATAGAGAGATAGTTTCCAAAGTTATTCAATAACAGACTCCAATAACTTATTAATCCCCTAGCAGTAAACATTCTAGGGGATTATTTTTGTATGCTACCTACACAATAAGCTCAGTTTTGATTATGTTACATTTTCAAAACTAAGTGTGAAAGGTATGCAGGGGTTAGGTTTTACTGACTCAGCAACCCAATAGCCATCTCAAGATACATTTTCGCCTTGTGCAAGGCTAGCAGCTTCTCTTGGGTGTACCTATCTGGATAATTCATTATTCTCCCTTCCATCGTGATTTTGATGAGTGCTGCTTGCTCATCAGTTGGGGCATTCATCTCATCTATAGCGTTACTCAGCGCTTGCATAAAAGCAAAGGTAGGAGGTTTTAATCCCTTCCCTGCTTCAAACTGAGATAACGCCATCTGAGGGAATACCATCAACGATGTAATCCATGAAGTCTTGTACCCTTTATTCCCAGTTGGTTTGATGCCGTAGCGCAAGCATAGGTCACGAAGTTCTTTAATGGTCTTTATTTCGAGTTCCGAACGTGTAAACATAGAGTAGCCATTCCTTAAAAGTGGTATCGGTAGGTAACAACTTTCTCAGGGTGAATTACCTACCGAATTAAAACTGTATTTCGATGCTTGCGCCGAAACAAGCTATATTTACATCTCTCAACAATGTCTAACCGTAAGGGTAATCCTCAAAACTTTGACAATCCACCGAGTAAAGAATTAACTGAAAATGTTACTTTTAGAGCTACCAAGGAAATGAAGGAAGAAATACAGCAACAGGATAATCCAGCGCAGTTTTGCAGAGATGCCGTTCAAAAAGCACTGGATGAAAAGAAAGGAAGGCAACAGTAATTAGAGCTTTATTTTTGAGACTCTGCCTAAACTACAGATAGTTGAAAAGCAATATATAACAAATTGAAGGCTAGGGTTAGAAAATTAACTCTAGCCTTCAATTTATAGTTTTACAATAATATCTTTGCCAAAAATAAGTGTAAATATCATTCTCACCAGCACTTAGCCAAGTTAAAACAGGCGTATATACAAATTATAACAACATACGTCCCCAGGCGTGATCGCCCTACCAATGCCAAATGTATTAAGAGGCAAGCTACGCGGTTAGGCTCTGCGTTGCGATCATTGTCTAAGCCGTAACTGAAGATTAGCTGTATCTCTGACTGGGTTAAAACTTTGGTGCGTTCGTGCCCATTGATTTTCATCCTGTTTCAACAACGACAAATTCTTTACTGGCTTAGGAAAAGGAAGGATCTATGGTAAAAGTAATTGCATTGTTTAACAACAAAGGCGGTGTTGGGAAAACAACCACAATTTGGAATTTGGGGACATCACTAGCACATTTAGGTAAAAAAGTGCTACTTATTGATTTCGATCCTCAATGCAACCTATCTATTGCAGCATTAGGAGATACAGAGTTTTCAACTTATCTGGAAAGCTCAAGGGAGCTACCTTATGGTAAAACTATTCGTGCTTTCGCTCTTCCATATATTCAACAAAGTGCTTCAGGCAGACCCTATATTGCTAGTGTCAAGCATAAGAAAAATGTCAATCTAGATATTGTACCTGGTGATTTCTGGTTGAATAATTTTTCTGATATTCTTAATGTTGGAACTGATGTTATTGGAGGAGCTGGTTTATATCGATTCCTAATGCCATCAAGTCTTATTAATGCAGTAGAAATAGAATTTAATAAGCAATATGATTTTGCATTAATAGATTTACCTCCATCTTTTAATAGTCTTGTTAGAGCTGCTTTATACTCCTCAGATTATTTTTTAGTTCCATGTACACCTGACTTATTCTCTGCATATTGTGTTGGTTTAATTGGGCAAGTTCTTCCTCGATTTATAGAAGACTGGGAGCAAGGTAAGTCTCGCTATCTTCAATCAAACTCTTATGACCAGATAATTCCCGAAAAAGGACAACCTAAATTTGGTGGTTGGATTTTTAATGGTTTTGATACTAGAAAACAATCCGGCTCTACTATTGCCTCAAAAATAGGTGCTGATCAAGCTCAGTTTGTGAAAGTTCGAGACTCTATTAATGATAAATTGATACCAAGGCTTCAAGAGATTAAAGCTTATTCTGCCGTTCCAGATTTTGTTAACCAAGAACCAGTTGCAAGTATTGAAGATTTAAACGTTATGGCACCTGATAGTATTGTTCAAAATATCCCTATTAAGTATTTACCAGAAGCAAACCCAACACGAGCTAGTATTGGTCGTGGTAAATGGGCACCGAATCAAATTACTTTAATGGAAAACATGGATAAAGAGTATGACAAATTGGCTAACTTTATAATTGAAAAATTTTAACTTGAATAAGTTCTGCTTTTAAACATAGCTGTGTTTAGCGTAGTTACCAGAGAAAAGTACCCAAATTAGAAGCAGAGCTAAAGATGGCAAAATCCAAGGCGTGAATAAAGCATTGAGCAGCAATTTTCCCGATGTCGCTCCCAATACCTGCTCATTGGTTGCTTCCAAATATTTTTGCAATTGCTCCAAATTCCGATGACAAGAGATATCTTGCACAACTCCGGTGGTTTTGAAATGTCGCTTAAAGCATCTATCTATACCTGGATTTTTAGTGTAGAGAAGTGCTTTTCAGATGCTACAACGCGAATGAATTTTGAGGAGCTACACTTGTAATATAATCGAAACAAAAATTAATAATGTAACTGTAACCTCCTGCCAAAAGGGGGTTATTTATTCTTGAAAAACGTCTCAACCTATCGGAAAGATTATATGTTTCCGCCAAATTAACTCAGTTTACTTGTTACGTACACGTACTAATAATTTGTAGGAGTTATTCAAGAACTATTAAATAATCTGTAATAGCAAGCATTTCAGTATTTATTTTTTTTGTCTTGTATTCTTGAAACCCTTGTCAATAAAGATATATAGCTATTTATGCCCAATAAAAAAGATAGCAGAATATTTCTTTCTTTGTCCTGCTATCCTTGATTTATCCTTTTAAATACAGGAATAATGTTAACAATGAATTCTCTAAAAAACGCGAATTACTCTAATAACTTTCAAGAAAAACTCTCTAGCATCTTCAATCCCAAAGACTTTAGACATCTCCAAAATAGTATATTTTGTGGTAAAAGAACATCATGAGATTTTTTTAACACTAAAATATGAGTGGCATACTGAATTACATTGAGGAGAATCGGAAAGAAACAAAGCGGTTAATTGGTATGGAGTATGAACAGTTACAACAATTAATCCAAAATGCGGAGTATTTACATCATGAGAAACAAGCGTTGTTAGAATCTAAGAAAGTTAGAATTATTACTGGTGGTGGAGGTCGTAAACCAAAATTATCTATTCCCCGAACAAATAATTTTAACCTTAGTATATCTGAGGCATCTGACAACTTTTCAATTTTTGGGTATCCAGTTTGGAGTCAGTGAGTCTACAGCAAATGATACATTTAACTATTGGTTGACCCTTTTAAGAGAATTGTTACCATCCAGTTTAATTGAACAAGCTTAACTTGAAAATGTAACAAAATCAAAACTTGATTACGTAACAGCTATGATAGGTTTGTGGGAGATGAATGGTAATTTCATGCCAATAAAATTATGTGCTGAAAATACTTGGACTATTACCTGGGAAATTTTGATGTAAAGTGTAGTGTGGCAGGAATTTAGTGCGTTAATAGTATAAATGCACTAAAAAAAATGTAAGGCAAAGTACGTTTTTGATTTGCAAAAAGCCTTAAAATAGTACGTTGATGGTATGAACAATCTAATTAATAGCTGAAACTACTGTTTTAGCGTTATTATGTGCCAATTGCTCGGAATGAACTGCAATGTTCCAACGGATATTTGCTTTTCTTTTGAAGGGTTTTCTGCACGGGGAGGAAGAACGGATCATCATAGCGATGGTTGGGGCATTGCTTTCTTTGAAGGAAAGGGATGTCGAATGTTTTTAGATGCCCAACCTTCTGTTGCTTCTCCGGTAGCGGAGTTGGTGCGGAATTATCCCATCCACTCAACCCATGTCATAGCTCATATCCGCAAAGCTACTCAGGGTGAAGTTGCCCTACACAACTGCCATCCTTTCCGCAGAGAATTATGGGGTCAGTATTGGGTGTTTGCCCACAATGGTAATTTGCCAGATTTTGAACCGGAAAATTTGGGCTTTTATCAAGCCGTAGGTAACACTGATAGCGAAAAAGCATTCTGTATGATGCTAGAAACATTGCGATCGCGTTTTCCTGAAGGTAAGCCCGACATAAAGGATCTGTACTCTGTGCTGCAAGAGATTACTGGCACAATTGCAAAGTTGGGTATATTTAATTACTTATTGTCAGATGGAGAACACTTTTTTGCTTATTGCTCAACTAAACTCAGCTACATTGTTCGCCAAGCGCCCTTTGCGGCTGCCCATTTAATTGACCAAGACATGACTGTAGATTTTCGAGAAGTGACTACTGAACGCGATCGCGTCGCTGTGATTGCTACCACTCCCCTCACTGACAACGAAGTTTGGACACAAATTCAACCGGGAGAATTACTAGTTTTTCAGGACGGATTACCTCTGAAATATGCATTCAGTTAAGAATCTTATCCTGTTAGCAAATTCAAAAATTAACCAGATTTTTTCCCATTTAGATACTTTCTAGATGGGTTTTGTTTTTCATACTTATAATTAACGGATATTAACCTCTTGCAGGTAATTTACTCCCTGAAAATATTCAATTCTGGTAGCTGAGTTTTTAGGAATGGATGAATTTGTCCTTTTTGCAGAAGCTACCTTTTGATTGTCAGCCAGGACACGTTGCTTTTGAGTATACTCATTCAATTTGACTTGAGCTTGAGCATAAACCAGAGTATCTTGAGGAATATTTCGGAGAAATTTTACAGCTCGATTAAAATCACCAATAGATGCTTTCTTGTAAGCTTTCTGTAAAAAGTAAGCTGCTCTGATCTGCCGCTTTCGATTGTATTCAGCTAACTTGTCTTGAACTAAAGCACCAGCAGAACTTTCTTTAGGAATTTGCCGCAGATATTGTAATGCAGTAGAAAAATCTTTTTCAGTTGCTCTTTCGTAAGCTTTTGCTAATAAATCTTGCGTCTGTACTTCAATATTGACGTATGCTTTCTGAACTAGTTTATCTGTTCTAGATTGCCAATATAAAATATCTGGAACTTTAGCAGCAGCATGAAGAACATCTGACCATCTACTCTCATGAAAAGCTATTTGTGCTAGTTGGTGTTGCTGTGCAGCAACTTGCCATTGCTGTTGCCATTCTTCAATTGTCGCTTGCGCTTCTGGATAAACATTGCTGTGGGAGGGAATTGATTTCGCTAATGCGATCGCTTCTTGTAAATCCCCAGCTTGATATTCTTTTTTCGCTTGATATAAAGTGTCTGTTTCTGAATATGCAGGTGCAGTATTAACTAAAGAATATACACCAAATCCCATCAATAAAGAATTAGCCGCCAGTCCTACTTTCATCCCTGTGAATAACGGGGATGATTTGCCAGATATAGGGTTTGGAGAATTATTATCCTCAATCGCCACCTCTAGAGGAAATTTATCATCTGTTTCTAATATTTGTGATGGCTCAGTTTCCCATATTATTTGTTTAAGTATTCGCAGCACCTCAGCCGCAGACTGAAAGCGGTCTTGGTAATTGTAGCGGATCATTTGGCTGAGAACAGCAGCTAGATAATCGTTAACTGGCGTGTTTTGAGAACGCCAAAAAATTTCATTAGTATAAGGATCAGCTTTTAATTGTAATGGTTCTAACCCAGTCAAAGCCTGGATGGCAATCATGCCCAAAGCATAAATATCACTGTTGGGCTGTGTTTGTCCAATAAATTGCTCTGGCGGTATATATCCCAATGAAGTGACGGGAATTCGATAAATAGGCAATTCCGCACCTATGCCAAAATCGATAGACTGGATTGAGCCAAAATCAATCAAAACTAACTTGCGTACAGCTTTATCGTTGCCATAGGCATCGCTAGTGCGTCTGATTAAGTTTTCTGGCTTGATATCGCAATGAATCACGCCTTGAGAGTGAACAAATTCTAGAATACCTAAGACATCTATCAGAAATTCTACAACTTCCCTTTCACTCCATAGACACCCCCAATGTTGATCAATAGGTAATTCCGCAGTCAGCGCATGTCCTTCAATAAGCTCTTGCACTAAATAAAATCGCTCATTTTCTTCAAAGCAAGCGATGAATTCAGGAATTTGCTGATGGCTTCCCAGAAGCTTAAGGGTTTCAGTTTCAGTCAGAAACATTAACCTCAACATATCCAAGTAGCCGGATTCGGAACTGCTAACCTTAATCTGTTTAACAACGCATTTGGGATTCTCTGGATAATCTACGTCAACAGCAATGTATGTTTGTCCAAACACCCCTGCACCAAGGCTTTGGACAATTTGGTAACGCCCTTGTAGTAATTTACCGATTATGTGGTGGGTCATGACCTGGTTACTCAGTAAGTCCTTTTATTTAGTTTTTCTGACATTCCCTCCTGTTTCCGGAATGCTTGAGAAATAAATAACGAGAGTTTTGATACCTTGAATACCAATACTTTTCGGATAAACCCAACAATCTTTCTGTTGGTCTGGGGAAAGGTTAATGGGCAAGGGGTGAATGGCACTAAGTTAAGCTGAAAGGTAAGCGGCGTAGGGATTGCAGAGGGGCAGGGGAGCAGGGGGGCAGAGGGGAATTTCTAATTGATTTCTTCATCGTGTTCAACTACTTCAGATTTATCTTGTAACGGCTTCACTACCCGTGCGATCGCTTCTTGAATAAAAGCTTTGATAAATTCATCTCTGCGATTAATTTGAAACTGTCGCTGTACAACTTCTGTCATTCCACCATCACCCCAATCTTGGTCATGACGAAAATATTCAATGAAACTTTTACCAGCTATTCGCGTTAAATAAGCTGCTGTCACACCTTGAATCGCTCTACCAATAATAAAGGTGGCAACATTGAGTTGCAAAGCTGTAGATAATAATTGAATTGCTCCCTTAACAATACCTAAACTCGCGATGGTTTTCGCTAAAGAAAGGGCTAACTCTCGTCCCCGTTCCATATTCAATTCACAGCCGTACACTCTGCCAATTTCCACAACCATTTGAGCGTTGACTGCGGCTGTCGCCAATAAATCTACGACTGGTATAGGCGTGACTGATACTACACCAGCACCAATCCATTGAAACCGTTCCACGATTTTGTCAGCTTGACGGCGACGCTGGCCATCAATGAGTTTTCGCGCCTCGTCTCCCAATCGCAGAGATTGTAAAAGAATGTTATCCGCCACCAAATCTTCACCCTCGGCGCGTAAAACAGCAGCAGTGCGCCGCAGTAAAGGAACAATATCTGGTTCCGGCTGGAAGGTTTCGCCAGTTTCTAGTTGTGCAGATTGGGGATTAGCAGCGATCGCTACCACATCATTAGTAGCAATAAATCCCCGTACCCGTTGACGCAACCTAGCGAGGATGGATTCTTTATCTTCATCTGTATATAAATCGGTTTTGTTGAGAACCAAAAGCGATCGCTTCCCAATTTCTGCCAACCCCCGCAGCGGCTCATATTCTGAGCGTCGTAAATCATTATCTACCACAAACAACAGTAAATCTGCTTCTGTTGCCAGTTCTCGCGCCATTTGTTCGCGTTCCGTTCCCGCTACACCCGCTTCTAAAATCCCTGGCGTATCTGTAATTAAAATCTTGCGTTCTAATCCCTTCAACCGCAGACAATAAGTTTCCCCAACCTGAGTTGTACCCATCGGTGCATCCACTTGACCGACCATGCGTCCCATAATCGCATTTACCAGGGAAGTTTTACCAGCACTTCCCGTACCAAATACCACTACTTGAATTTCACCCCGTGCTAGATTGGCTTCAATCTCTCGTGATTTACTTAATAAAGCTTGGCGTGCTACTTCATCTTGAATTTGCCCTACCTGTTGGCGCACAGCTTGGAGAGTTGTAGAAGCAGCATCAGATTTGCCAGCAGGAATTTGTGCCGCAGTCGCTCGTTTAGGGTTACGGCGCGATCGCTTTTCCCCAGATTGAATCACCAGTACATAATAGACGAAAGCTGCAACCAAGGCTCCAATGAGGACAATCAGCAGTAACAGCAGCAAATTGCCTAGCAAAGGCGAATAGGACAATTGCCAGTAGAGCCGTGATAGGGAATCAATTAGCCACAGGGCTAGCCCCAAAATGACGATCAGACCAACAATCAGCGTTACTATGCGTGACAGAGGCATGGCTGGGAAAGATTAGTAAATATTCAGTAGGCAGATGCTTCTAATCTTAATAGTTTCAGCATTTTTTACCAGAGTAGTAAGGAGGAGGCAGGAGGCAGAAGGAAAACAGCCTTTCTTGTTGAAGAAGAATTCAGAAGTCAGAAGTAAAGCCGGAAACTCCAAAAGCTCCGGTCAGAATCCAGACGCTCAACGCTCACTACATTTTTTTTCAAATCTCGTTTCCAGCCTCTGGCTGGAAATGCTGCTCATTGCGGCTCTGCCGCAAGTCTTGAGGCGGAGCCTCAAAGACAGGCATTCCCAGTCGGAGACTGGGAACGAGACAATATCTAAAGGCTTGTTCTGGGCTGGCTTTCACGTTAAGTTGACACCAATGGCAAGATGCCCATCCCACAAAACTAACAAAATCATCCCGCAAATATGCAACGCCAAAAATTGCAACAATATATGTAACTGTGTACATCAATGTATTAGCAATATTTTAATATGCATACCATAACTAAAAAGTCAACAAAAAAAGCTTGGGCTAATGCGATCGCAGAACCGGCAAAAGAATTTCCTCTTACTCAACTGTCGATTCTTTCTGGCAAAATTCCAGAGGGTTTACGTGGCACACTTTACCGCAATGGCCCCGCACGCTTAGAACGCGGTGGTGAGCGTGTGGGACACTGGTTTGATGGAGATGGGGCAATTCTCGGCGTCCATTTCACGGATGCAGGAGCCAGTGGAATCTATCGCTATGTGCAAACAGCCGAATATCAAGCTGAAAATCAAGCCGATAGGTTTCTTTATGGTGTCTATGGGATGCATACGCCAGGGCCGATTTGGAAGCGCTGGGGTCAACAGACCAAGAATGCAGCGAATACTTCAGTGTTGGCTTTACCTGATAAATTGTTGGCTTTATGGGAAGCAACCAATCCTTATGCTCTTGATTTGCAAACTTTAGAGACGAAGGGATTAGATGATTTAGGCGCTTTAAATAACGGATTACCTTATTCTGCTCATTACAAGCGTGATTCACAAACAGGGGAGATTTTTAACTTTGGAATCAGTATTGGAAGTTCTGTACAACTGAATCTCTACAAAAGCGATGCTACTGGCAAAATTATCCAAAAAACTGCTTTTAAGCTAGATCGCTACTCTATAATGCATGATTTTGTTTTAACTCAAAGATATCTGGTGTTTTTCATGCCACCGATGCGGATGAAAATGCTGCCAATGATGCTAGGTCTGAATACCTTTAGTGAATCTCTGTTGTGGGAACCTAAATTAGGAACCCAGGTGTTAATATTTGACCGCGAAAACTTATCCTTAGTTAGTCGTGGCGAAACCGATCCTTGGTTTAATTGGCATTTTGGCAATGGCTATGAAGATCAAGACGGTTCGGTAATTCTGGACATGGTGCGATATTCAGATTTTCACCAAACTAATGAATATCTCAGAGAATTTGCCAGTGGTGAGACGCACACAGTTACTAAAGGAACATTATGGCAAGTACGTCTCAATCCCCAAACTGGTAAAGTTACAGAAACACAGGAAGTTGTCAACCAAAAATGTGAATTTCCTGTAGTGCAGCGATCGCAAGTTGGGCAACCTTGGCGTTATACTTACATATCATTAATGCCCCAAAGAACAGATACAGACAAAGAATCCTTCAGTGCGATCGCCCGCTTCGACTACAAAACCGAAACCCTCACCGAAGCCGACTTAGGAGAAAACCGCTATCCTTCAGAACCCATCCACGCCCAAGATGCCCAAAACCCTGAACAAGGCTGGCTGCTAACCGTTGTATATGATGGTAATTCTCATAGTAGTGAAGTTTGGATCTTTGATAGCGATCGCCTGGATGCAGAACCCGTTTGCAAACTAGGATTACCTAGCGTCATTCCCCACAGCTTTCACGGTACTTGGAACCCAGCTTAACAATTTAACTGGGGATTGGGGATTGGGGATTGGGGATTGGGGATTGGGGATTGGGGATTGGGGA
>NZ_JBDNJQ010000089.1:0-33744 GCF_051172895.1 Nostoc sp. CALU 1950
CAGCCTATACCGAGAGAGCTTTTTTACAACATTCCCGACTTTTCAAACATCCTCTGAGCTATTTCCCGCTTCAATGGTGCCGAGTAAGGCAATCCCCGCATTGTTGATGAGGATATCAACCCTTCCCAATTCTGCATTTGCCTTTGCTACCAAGTTATTTACCTGGGTTTCATCGGTCACATCGGTGACAATAGGTAATGCCTTGCCACCACTAGCTTCGATGCGTTCTGCTAATGCCTGAATGCGATCGCCACGTCTAGCAGCAAGTACTACTGTTGCTCCAACTGAAGCCAAAGCGATCGCAGTTGCTTCTCCAATTCCCGCTGAAGCACCAGTGATAATTGCTACTTTTCCTTCTAATTTACCTGTCATTTATCTAACTCCTTAGTGATTGCTAATTGGGGATGGGGCATTTTAACTATCCTTCCCCTGCTTCCTGCCTCTTACTGATCCTCAAAACAGATGCAACTGCTGCACCACATAGTATTAGGGCTGCAAAACGAAAAGTTCCTTGGAAGCCTGCAACGATCGCATCAGGAGGGGCAACAGATACATCTGCACCCGCAGACATGCTAGCGATTAACGCTCCAAATACTGCCCCGATTAGAGAAACTCCTACGGTGTTACCTGAAGTACGTGATAAAGACAGCAGCCCAGAAGCAATCCCTAGCCGCTCCCTCGGTACTGCTCCCATAACAGTGCTATTGTTGGGCGATTGGAATAAACCTAATCCAATGCCGTAAATAAAATAGCGCGATACATAGCCTAGCTCAGTAATTTGAGCATCAAAGGTGCTAATCCCCAGACAGCCGCCAATCATCAACCCCAGTCCCATTGAACTGATCAGTCGCGCACCAAAGCGGTCTGAAAGTATTCCAGCCAGGGGGGCAATTAACCCACTAAGTATAGGCGATACGGCTAGTAGCAGCCCCACTTTTAGCGTCGGATATTGCTTGACCCCTTCTAGAAAGAAAGGGACGATGAGTAGCGAACCGCCTATGACAGTGAATGCTAGCCAGCCACTCAGTAAACCCATACTCAATTGAAGATTGCGAAACAGGTGCAATTCTAGTAATGGCTGCTCTAGGATCGCTTCAACTACCAAAAAAGTTGTAAAACTAACGGCGGCGATCGCTAATAATACTAATGCATTGATACTGCTAAAGCCTTGGCTTTGCCCCTGTGTCATACCCAGCCCAAAACTACCCAGAGTCAATAAAGCCAATATGGCTCCAAAAAAGTCAAATTTTTGTTTGCCCTGAATACCTACAGAAGCTGGCACTACCCTAGCTATTAAGAAACTAGCTATGATCCCCAGCGGTACATTGATGAAGAATATACTATGCCAACCTGACCAGCTTAAGAGCAGTCCGCCAGCAGAAGGGCCAAAAGCAATTCCCAGTGATACTACACTACCGATGACACCAACAGCCCGACCTCGTTCGGAAGTGGGAAAAACTTCTGTGACGATTGCCAAACCAAGCCCAGAGATGAACACAGCACCTAGTCCTTGAAGTGCCCGAAAGCCGATCAACCATTCAATACTAGGTGCAAAACCACACAACAGCGAACTGAAAGTGAAGAGAACAAGTCCCCCTTGATATAAGGACTTCTTGCCCCACATATCACCCAGGCGCGTTGCTCCCAAAACTAAGCCGGAACTGACCAACTGGTAACTCAACACAGCCCATTGGGTTGTAGGGAAACTGGTGTCAAAAGCTTTTACCAATGTGGGCAAAGCAACATTGATGATGCCCACATCTAAGGTAGACATGAAAACTCCAAGTCCGACACCGAATAAGACCCAATTTTTTTGAGAGCTTGACAAAGCCAGAGGTTGTGCCTGGAATTGTGCCAACGTTTAGCCTCCACCTTTGACTTTACGGTTATGAATAGTTTGTATACGTATATTCATTGTAGGGTGCTATTCTTACTACCAAGTTTAGGAAACTAAATTAGCCGCTTCCATCCAAGACTATCTATGTATTTCATCCCTCCCATCGGTGATTTTGTTCACAGTGAGCTTCGTCCATAAAGTAAGTACGATATCTTGATAAAGATGCTGTATTTAGTGCTAATTAGCAAACTATCATAGGCAACTCTAGGAAGCAAGCTTTAGAGGTAATGCGGATTAGGAAATATCAATTATTAAAGTCACAACTGCAACAAATTATCAGTGTCGTATAAAAAACAACTCAATAAGCTCTTTGCTTTACCCAAGCAGAAGAACTCGTCCGAAATCATCAGTGTTTCGCCAGGTTTCAATTATGTGTATATTATTAATTACTTGGGAATAATAGATCAGAAAATAACCATAATATTATTCGCGTTACCCAGAGGATGTTTAAAAAGTAGCAAAATATACTATAATCCCCGCTCCCATTCCCTCATAGGGAAGGCTTGCTCGGTGGTTAGGTTTGTGAGGTATTGCTGTTACCGACAATACTTTTCAAACATCCCTTCGGTGACTAAACATAAAAAGGATTTCTCAAAATGGATACTTTCGGCATTTACACCCTTGCGAATGATGTGGTGTTTGATCAACTAGTAGCTTTGCTTAACAGCATTGAAGTGAATGTTAGCGCAGATATTCCTATTTGCATTATTCCTTATGATGAGCGACTAGACTTAGTTAGGCAAGAAGTTAATGCCCGAAAAAATGTAATTCTGTTTGATAATTGGGAGGTAATTCAACGCTGGGAAGAATTTGCTCATCAGGTTTGGGCTGCTCATTCCAGGCAACAAGATACAAAAATATCACACTCTAGCTGGTACAAAAGTCATTTACAAAGAAAGTTTGTTGCCTTTGAAGGGATTTTTGATAAGTTTGTATTTTATGATGCTGATAGCTTGGCAATGAAGCCACTCAATAATGTAATTGAAAAGTTAGAAACATCCGATTTTGTTTTTGATGATTGGGAACACCTTAAGGATAGACCTGTTGCAGCTTTAAATATTTCAGTTATAGAAAAAACTGGACTGTATACAGAAGCAGATATACGCCCTAAGCTGCATTGCTCTAGCTTTTTTGGATCTAAACGGGGGTTATTTACTGTTAAAGAAATTGAAATAATGAAGGAGCGATTAATTACCCATAGGGAAGTTGAATGGATTAATGGATATGGCTGGTGGGATGATGCTTTTTTGTTTAATTATATGACTTTGCGCTGCGATCGCCCACTATTTAACTTTACACTTAGCCCTAATGGCGAAGATAGAACAGGTAACTGTGCCAATGCAGATCCCTTCGTTAATATTAATAATGTTCTTTACAATCAAGATGGCTTAAAACCAATTCACCGCATCCATTACATGAGCTATTCTTCTCGTGACTTTGCTCATCTATCTCAAGGGAAAGATGTTAATATCTGTTATGCAAATGAGTTTTTACACTATCGCTTTCTCAAACAGCCAGAACAAAGACCAAAACAGCTAAGACCACTTAGCATAATTGCGAAGACTAATATTTTTTTCAACAAAGCAATGAAGAAAATTCAAAGAACTATCCGCTAAATATAGCTTTATTAGCAATGTGTTAAATTAGCAGTTGATATGATATAAAAGTTATATTTTCTATATTTTTAAGTTATTAGTATGCAATATGCCTAAAATTACTGTTTGCATTCCTACTTTTAATCGTGTTCATCTCCTCCCTTATGCCATTGACAGTGTGCTCAATCAGTCTGAGCAAGATTTTGAGCTAATTGTTTGTGATGACGGTTCTAGCGATGGTACACCTGAATTGATGTCACAGTACACAGACGATCGGATCAAATATATCCGTCATCTGCAAAATATTGGTAAAAGTAATAATATGCGCTCTGGCTTTGATGCAGCCACCGGTGAATATTTTATTAAATTTGATGATGATGATCGACTAACACCGGATTTTCTCGCAAGTACCGCAGCTATTCTTGCTCAAGACTCTAGCATTGATTTTGTTGGTACAGACCATTGGATAATTGATATTGATAATGTGCGCGATGAGGCAAAAACTCAAGAAAATACTCGACGCTGGGGTAGGAAGAATTTACCAGCGGGTATTGTAAATAATTTGTTGGAAGTTGTATTTATTCAGCAAAGCTTTCAAGTTGGGGCGACATTATTTCGCCGTAAAACATTGCAAGAATTAGGATATATGCAACCAAATCTCCAAAATTGTGAGGATAATGATTTATTTGTGCGTCTCGCTTTAGCTGGGAAAAATGGCTATTACTTACCAGAATTATTGATGGAATATCGTTATCATGCAGAGCAGCAAGGTATAAATCGAGCTATTCCTTATTTATTTGATAAAATCCGGTATTTAGAAAAATATAAATTTGAGCCTGAAAAAATAGAGACAATCAGGAAAAATCGTCTAACTGAAACGCAACTATTACTAGGTTTGCGTTTAATTGAAAAGGGTGAAACGCAAAAAGGCAGAGAGCTAGTTTTAGCAGGACAGTCTTTTTCTACACCTAAAGCTTGGACTGGTTTAGGGTTATCGTTGTTACCAGTTGGGTTGCGAGGTAAGGCTTTTAATGCACTGCGACAGGTGCGGGGTTAGGCTAGGGGAATGCGTTGGCGCAGCCCGCGCATCCCTTTTTAGATCAAGTATCTGGTGGTTAATGGCTTATCCAAAGTCGTAGATAAATCTATGCAGAGTTTTTAAACCGTGAAGAACTTATTTGACTAAATACTAACTTCTTGACCACTCATCAATAATAGTCAAAATTGTTTTATCACCCAAGTTTTTAACAGATTTTACTACATCACGATAATCTTCAAACTTTTGCTTTGGCTTCTTATTTCGAGCATCTTCTATAGATTTTGCAAGTTTTTCTGCTCCAGAAATTCTAGAGCGTTGTAACTTTATAGATAACTCGTCTTTATCCAAAGTATTCAATAAACTAAGCGGATTACTCTGTTCACCCTTTTGGGGAATAAGGTTTTCAAGTTGTTTTAACTGACTATCTATTCTCTGTCTTTCTTGTATAAATTCCGACTTAAATTTATTAAATTGCTTCTCAAGACGTAATTCTAAATTTGCCAGACGTGGTTCTAATTTTGTTGTTTCAGGCTGTGGTGTTACTGGTTTAACAGAAGAATCAATTCCTTTAAGAGATGCAATTTGCTTTAATGCTACATCCTCGTTTTCAGAAGATATAATTAAAGCACTAATCATATCACCTTCACTAGGGTTTTTTTCTCTAGCTCTTACAGCAGAATAGTACTCGAAATGCCCATCAACTACCTCATATTGTTCAAAGCCAGTCTTTTTTATGACTAATGGTTTTAAAATGCCTCCAGATTCTAGTATCAGGTCAGCAAGAATTTCTAAATCAGCCTCTTGAAAGTTTGAACGAGGAACATTAGAAGTAACAGTTTCAACATCTACCATAAAAAACTTAATCATTATTGCATCCCCATTTTATTTAAAACTTCTATAGCGAGAAATTCAAACTCAGCTGCGGCCTGATTTGCAGAAGGTTCATTAACAGCAAAATCAAGAATAGATTTCGGGTCAGGTATTTCCATGTTTCCCACCAATATAGTTTTATTAATGCAAGCAGATAAAGCTGTTCTTTCTGAGATAATACTATCCATGAGTGGCATATTATAACGATCAATAATTACACTTTTATGTTTTGCAAATGTGTATTTGAGATACTGAGCATTAGTAGAAATTTTAGATGGAAGAACACCCATAATAGTAATAGGTGGCTTTCCTAGACCTTCTTTATTTTCATTAACTTCTTGTTGAATAAAGTCTTTAACGCTGGGTAATCCTTGGTTGGAAAATGGCTTTAAGTCTGAAGGAATTATTAGGTAATCAGCAGCAATTAAGGCAGCTTGTGCATACACATCTAGTGATGGAGGAGTGTCGATAATTACAACATCATATTCATTTTTTACTTTTTCTAGTTTTTTAGCTAGTCTCAATCGGCTTGGCCCAGATTGGACAAGATTCTGCTGCAATGCGATCAAGGTAATATGTGAAGGAATAACATCAATTTCTGGATTGTTAAAAAATTTAGATTTACAAACAACATCTGGAATAAACTTAATGTCGTTTTTTTCTAATAAATGATAAACATTGCAGCCTTTTAAATCATCATCTTCCTCAAATTGAAATTTAATTAATCCTGTCGCAAAAGTTGTATTTGCTTGAGCGTCTATATCAACCAAAAGAACCTTTTTTCCTTTCTTACTCAACGCAGCTGCTAAATTGATAGAAACTGTAGTTTTACCTACGCCACCCTTATGATGGTAGATTGCAATTGTCTTCATTGAATATTGCCTCTTAGTTTTAAGACTTAAATCATCTTCAGCTATTTCAAACGCTGACTTATCTATAAACTGTCCTTCTTTTAAACTCTCTCTACCAATTAAACTTTTAATATTCTCTAATTTCGCCTCAACTTCCTTCCCAGAGCATTGAAATAATAGCTGAATATCGTATTGCGATTTTTGATAAATTCTAATCTCTTTGCCATTAGTCAACAACCCATACCTGACATTCAAGCTGGTTAAATAATGCCTGAGTCGGGGGACATGATTATTTAAGTTTTGTTTGGGATGCTTTGCCTCCATGACAACACTCAACGGTGAATTTGCATCTAAGACAAAGGGAATCACCTGTGCGGCAAATGCTAAGAAATCTAAGCGGATGCTACCAACGGCAACCTCTTGATGCCAGGTGTCAGGTGTATAACCTAGCTGCGGTAGCAAATATTGCACTATGAGTTTGCTTTCAACTTCGCTTTCGTTACGGCATAGCTCAGGATTAAAAGGCAATATTTTTCTACCTCTAAATAATTATTGGACTTAGGATAAAACCTCATATTTGCTAGATTATGGCATACACTTAATTATTATGAGTGATATAAATAACTTATAATAATATAAATAATCATCATAAAATTAGTACTTTTGCTGATACAGTAACCACTTCTGAGAGCGATTTTCCCATTACCTTTGTAAATGGCTAGAATCAAAGTGTTTACCTATTTGCGCTAAAGGTTTTGGCTACTGTATCTTGTCCCCACTGCCATCAACTCGTTGATAATCAAGCTATTAGTTGTCCCTATTGTCGGACAACACTCAAAGCTTACGGTCATCCCGGTATTCCATTGCACCGCGCGACTGGGGACGGGTATCTGTGCGACACCTGCACCTATCACGCTGATGATACTTGCAATTTTCCCCAGCGTCCCTACGCCAAAGACTGTACCCTCTATCAAAATATTGAAGAGACAAAGTTAGAGTTGCAACAGCAGCGTTACACTAACAGTTTTGCAATAACTGTGAAAAGTTGGGTAAAACGTAATCAGGCTTTGCTGTTGCTATTAGGTTTATTATTGGTCTGTTTGTTGTTCGTTATATTAAAGTCTTGATTTGTGTTTACTAGGGAATGGGGAATGGGGAAAAGCAATGCCTCATACCCAATCCCCAATGCCCAATCTTTCAAGCTGTAGTGATTTTGGATGCTTCCGCAATCGCTTCAACTTGTATCGCTGGTGCTTTTTCTTCAAAGGCGGCTAAGTCGAACCAAAAAGTGGTGCCAATGCCAACTTCACTCACCAGATGGACTTTACTATGATGTCTGTCGATGATATTTCTGACAATCGATAAACCTAAACCCGTGCCTTCTAGGGTGTGAACTCGGTTTTCTACGCGGAAGAAGCGTTCAAAAATTGAGTGTTGATCTTCTGTGGCAATGCCAATTCCAGTATCGGAAATTTCAATCCGCACTGGACAAGATTGGGTGTGATTGGGTATGAAATCCAGTTGGTAGGCGCGGATTGCTACTTTCCCACCGGCTTTTGTGAATTTAAGGGCATTACCAATCAGGTTGCCAAACACTTGTACTAACAGATCATAATTACCCATTACCAGAGGCAAATTAGGAGCAACTTCTTGAAGGAGTTCAACACCTTTATCTTTAGCATTGAGTTGGTAAGTACGCAGTGTTTGCTCGATCGCTTGGGCTAAATCCACGCCATCGAAGCTGTAGTTACGACCAGATTCTAGTTTTGACAAATCCAAAACATCGTTAACTAGGCGGGTTAGGCGATCGGTTTCATGGTTCACAGTTTGCAGAAACTCTTGCCGTTCTTCTAAACCTAAGTCTTCGCCGTAGTCGTGCAGGGTTTCAATATAGGTTTTGATGTTGAATAGAGGGGTTCGCAGTTCGTGGGAAACGTTGCTGATAAATTGGCTTTTTGCATCGTTTAATTCCACCTCACGGGTTATATCTTGGACGGTAATTGCAATACCTTTGATGCTTTCCCTTTGCAGGTTGAGTACTGTAGTCAAGAGAATGCGGATTGTCCGTGGAGTGGGTTGGTTAATAAAAATTCGGAATTCGGCGCTTTCGCATTCGCCTGCTGCCATTTCGTACAAGGGACGAGTGATTTCCATTTGTACCGATGGGGGCAAGTGATGCAAAACATTGTGGCCTACCACATCAGCGGCTTCCCAGCCAAAAATTCGCTGCGCTGTGGGGTTGACTAAAATCACCTGCATGTTGTTATCAATCAACACAGCACCATCTGCGATCGTCGAAACTAGGGTTTCTAGCTTGGCTTTTTCTGCGGTCAGTTCCTCAATATTCTGTTCTTCATAGCGCTCTAATCGCTCTGCCATCTCATTAAAGCTTAAAATTAACTCCCCCAGTTCGCCCCCTAAAGGTAAATCAATACGCTGCTTGAAATTCCCGGTAGCAATTTGCTTCACCCCCACTAGCAGTTCTTTAATGGGCTTGGTGATGGTCAAGGCGTTAATCACTCCTGCCAAAATTACCATTACCCAAATCGTGATAAAAACGGCAATGGTGACATCGCGGGTAAAATTAGTGGAGATAACAGCGGTCTGATTGGGATTGATCCCGATCGCTAATACACCTAAGTATTTTTGATTTACAATCAGGGGAATAAATACATCTGTAACTGCTCCATCTGGAGTCATGTGTTGCCGCACCATCGGCTTTTCCCCATCACCAGGGTAATCTTCAGGCAGTTGTATTCGCCGTTTAATGGTGAGGGAATTTTCTACCTCGGCATCCCAAAAAGGAATGCCAAAAAAGATTTCCCCAGTTTCATCGGCGTAGAGCATATAACGCACGCTAGAGGTGCTGCTATAAAAACGTTGGGAAAATTGGGCAACCTCAGTGAGATTATTGTCAGCGACTAGGGGCGCAACGTTGGCAGCAAGCAACAGCCCCAAATCACGACCGAAGCGGGTGTCATTCATCCGCGCATCCTGCTGAATTGTATTTACAGCCCAGAAGGTCAGACCACTCATCACCAATGAAACCACCAACGTGGCAACAGCCAGCAGTTTGGTCTGGAGTGTGAACTCTGACCACCAACTAGCGATCGCATGTCGAATTGTTTTTAACAGAGTTAGCATCTTAAATAAAGTTGTTAGTAATCTTTGTTATAAAGCCCAACAACTAAAAAATTAACAGTTAATTTGACAAATATGTTAGGGAAATGGGGCATTGGGAATGGGGCATGGGGCATTGGGCATTGACTATAAGGCATTAGTTATTGCCTCACATTCAGCACTCCCAACCCTTAACTCCTAACTCTATAACCTATATCTCGTCGATAAAATATCCCATCGAACTGAATATATTTGATACCAGCGTATGCTTGGGCGATCGCTTGCTCAAAATTTTCTCCAATTCCAGTCACATTTAATACTCGACCCCCATCTGTCACTATTTCTTGTTGCTGATTCAACTTCGTACCTGCATGAAATACAGTTGCTCCTGTTGCCTCTGCCTCACCAATGCCAGTAATTATCTGGCCTTTTTCATATTCTCCTGGATAACCACCTGAAGCTGCAACGACAGTGGCAGATGCTCCCCCTTTCCAAGCAATGGGCGGCAATTCACTTAATCGTTGTTGTACACAGGCTAGAATTAACTCTTCAAGGGGTGTTTCTAACAGTGGCAAAATCACCTGGGTTTCTGGATCGCCGAAGCGACAGTTAAATTCCAAAACCTTCAAGTCGCCATCGGGTGCAATCATTAATCCAGCATACAGCACGCCTCGGTAATCAATGCCTTTAGCTCGTAAGGTGGCGATCGCTCTTTCTAAGACTTCTGTTTGAATGCGTGCCATCAACTCTGGAGTAGCAATGGGTGCTGGGCTGTATGCTCCCATCCCACCAGTATTTTCCCCCGTATCGCCGTCACCAATCCGCTTGTGGTCTTGAGCTGGCAGCAAGGGTCTAATTGTTAACCCATCGGTCAACGCTAAAACTGAAACCTCTTGCCCAATCAAACATTCTTCAATGACGACAAACTCACCAGCACTGCCAAATTGTCCTTGAAAAATTGCATCAATGGCACTTTCTGCTTGTGCAACTGTTTCAGCCACCGTTACACCCTTACCAGCTGCCAAGCCATCAGCTTTGACAACAATTGGCGCTCCTTGAGATTTGATATAAGATTTTGCTGCTGCTGCCTCCGTAAATACCGCAGCCCGTGCCGTCGGAATCCCTGCTTCTTGCATCAAGGCTTTTGCCCAAGCTTTACTCGCCTCAATTTGCGCTCCCGCTCTGACTGGGCCAAATACCATCAATCCTTTGTCTTGGAGGTAATCTGTAATTCCCTTAGACAGGGGGACTTCTGGCCCAACTATTACCAGAGTTATGCCATGTTCTAAGGCATATCGGCTCATGCCCTCAAAATCATCTACTGCTAAGGGCAAGTTCTGGCAACGTTCCATACTTGCCGTGCCCCCATTCCCTGGTACACAGATAACTTGCTCAATTTGCTTAGATTGCAACAGTTTCCATGCCAGAGCGTGTTCGCGCCCCCCATTACCGACAACTAAAACTTTCACAGATTTCCTCGTGCGTTCCTTGCGAAACGAGAATACCTTAGCGGTTCTCGCGGATCAATTTTTTCATCAATTCTTACACTTGTGCAAGCCCTTTATATTTAAGTATATAGGCATGAACCCATATAGTTATTCTAAAAAGTTACTTTATTATGCATATCTAACTTTAATTATTCCAATCTGCTGACCTATTTTAGCTATTGAGTTTTAATTATATTTATTTTGAAAATTATCAATTCACTAATTAATGAATTGATAATTTTTATTATTAGCTATTGCTCAACAGACTTAATAATGTATTTGAAATGCAAGTATATTAGTTTGATTATCTGTTATGTTGATAGACCGATAATCATAGATTAAAAAAATTTCAAATAATAGCAAAATATTGATTATAATTATTAACTTGTCAATATAGAAATAAATCGGGATATAAAAAATAGGCGACATGGCTAAAATTATCGTTACTGGAGCCGCAGGCTTTATTGGTTCTCATCTTGTAGAAACATTGCTACAACAAGGAGAAGAAGTGATCGGGATTGATGAATTCAATGATTATTACGATCCTACATTAAAGCGTAACAATGTTGCACACTTACATCGTTCACCTGGCTTTACATTAATTGAAAGAGATATTCAGTTTTTAGATTGGCAGAAACTCCTACAAGATGTTGATGTAGTTTACCATCAAGCGGCACAAGCAGGTGTCAGAGCAAGTTGGGGTAAAGCTTTTCGAGATTACACAGAACGAAATGTTAATGCTACACAAGTTTTGCTAGAAGCAGCTAAGGATGCTAAACACCTGAAAAGATTAGTGTTTGCCTCTTCGTCAAGTGTATATGGTGATGCGGAAACATTACCCACTCACGAAGGGATTTATCCTCAACCAGTTTCTCCTTACGGTATTACTAAGCTAGCAGCAGAGTTTTTGTGTGAACTATATCACAAAAACTTTGGCGTGCCTTGTGTGACATTGCGCTATTTCACTGTTTATGGCCCCAAACAGCGTCCAGATATGGCATTTCATAAGTTCTTTAAATGCATTTTGCAAGATGAGGTAATTCCTATTTACGGTGATGGGCAACAAACGCGGGAATTTACTTTTGTTAGTGATATCATCGCCGCCAATTTAGCTGCCGCCACTGTACCCCAAGCAGTGGGAGAAATCTTTAATATTGGTGGTGGTAGCAGAGTAGTTTTAGCAGAAGTCTTGGATACGATTGAAGAAATTGTTGGGAAAGGAATCAAAAGAAACCACATAGAAAAGGCAATGGGAGACGCTCGTCACACCGCTGCTGATGTATCTAAAGCTGAGAAAATTCTGGGATATGAGCCGCAAGTCTCCCTGAGAGAGGGTTTGGCAGAGGAATGGGAGTGGATTAAATCTTTGTATTCCTAATACTATTTCCTGAAATTCTTGTTAAAAATATGTTGGTAGGGGCGTACAATTTTGCGTCCCTACAGCCGATTAATTTGTTGCAAAGATTTTTATAAACGGTATAGGAAAATTCCGGCTTGATTACTTATTAACAAACCGCAAAAGACACAAAGAAAAATCACCTTTAACTAACTCTTACTCTGCGTAACTACCCTGCGGTAAGGCGAAGTGCATCTGCGTTAAAAAATCTCATCTAGATGATTTTACATTCTTTCTAATACCTGAATTCCTAACAAAGATAGTCCCAATTTCAGGGTTCTAGCAGTCAAATCACATAAAACCAAGCGGGATGTCCGCTGTGGTTCCTCCGCTTCTAACACCTGAACTCCCTGATTGCGATCGTAAAACTGATTAAACTTTTTACTCAGTTCATACAAATACTCACATAAACGGTTGGGCAGCAAGTCTTGCTCTACACTACTAATAATTTCATCCAATTGAAGTAAATATTTTGCCAGTGCTAATTCTGTTTCATGCTGCAACAGGACAGCATTGTTTCCCAACTCCTGAAAGTTAATATCACCCTTGCGGCTAATCCCCTGAATCCGCGCATAAACATACAGCATATAGGGCGCAGTATTACCTTTGAGATCCAGCATTTTGTCGTAGCTGAAGATGTAGTTACTGGTGCGATTTTGGCTTAAGTCTGCATATTTAACTGCACTGATGCCAACTACCCTAGCAACTTCATTAATAAATTCTTCAGTTTCTTGACGTTCTTCTTCTTGTAATCTAGTTTTTAAGTCTGCATAGGAACGAGAAACAGCTTCATCTAACAAATCTCGCAACCGAACAGTATCCCCAGAACGAGTTTTGAATTTCTTACCATCTTCTCCTAGCACCAACCCAAAGGGAATATGGACTAATTCCACATCATCAGGAATCCATCCGGCTTTGCGTGCTACCTGGAAAAATTGGGCAAAGTGGTTTCCTTGTCCAGCATCGGTTACATAAATTATCCGCTTTGCTTGATCCTGCTGAATCCGGTAGCGGAGAGATGCTAAATCTGTAGTGGCATAGTTATAACCGCCGTCTGATTTCTGCACAATTAAGGGTAAAGGTTCACCTTCTCTATTTGTAAACCCTTCCAGAAAAACACATTTTGCGCCTTGGTTTTCTACCAGTAATCCAGATTTATCTAAATCTTCTACAACGCCAGATAGTAAAGGGTTATAGAAAGATTCTCCGCGTTCAGTTAACTTGATATCCAGCAACTCATAAATTACTTGAAACTCCCTACGTGATTGTTCACACAGCAGTTTCCAAGCATGGAATGTATCTTCTGCACCTGCTTGTAATCTGACAACTTCTTGGCGTGCTGTCTCTTGAAAAGCTTCATCTGCATCAAAGCGTTGTTTGGCTTTGCGATAAAAAGAGACTAAATCACCAATATCTAAAGCATTTGCGGTAGTAAGCGCGTCTGGGTAAACTTCCCGGAGATAGGCTATTAACATGCCAAACTGCGTACCCCAATCACCTACATGATTTAACCGCAGTACATCGTGTCCTTGAAATTCTAAAATCCGAGCGATCGCATCGCCAATAATTGTAGAACGCAAGTGTCCAACATGCATTTCTTTGGCAATATTCGGACTGGAAAAATCCACAATTTCCCGCTTCGGCGTTTTCGCGGCTGGAACTCCTAGTCTGGGATCTGCTTGAATCGCATTGAGTTGTGCTTCTAAGTATGCCGTTTTGAGTTTTAGATTGATAAATCCTGGGCCAGCGATTTCTGGCGGTTCGCAGATTTCGGATACATCTAGTTTCTCAACGATCGCACCTGCGATCGCTCTTGGTTGCTTTCCTAACTTTTTACTCAGGGATAAAGCCACATTCGCCTGATAATCCCCAAATTTAGGATTGCTAGCAGGAACCAAAATTGGATCTACTCCAGCGAAGTCAGCGCCAAAAGCCGCGACTAAAGCCTGCTCAACCTGCTCTTTTAGTTGTTCTTGTGTAGCATTCATATATAAATTTTATCTGGGAGAAGGGGAATGTAGCTCTGGAAAAGCTTGATTATTTTAACCTTAAAATATATTCATCAAGTCTAAGCAAGAACTGTCATCCTAAAATACAACCTCCAGATTGTCTACCATCCTTGGCAGAACTTACAGATTCTGACGATACCCCAGTGGAGGTTGACAGACTAATACTACTTCATCAAGTCAACGAAAGTGTGTTACGTAGTAAACACTCCAGTGCTTCTGGCAACGACTTCAGTCTTGACTATAAACTTATTTAATCAGGTTTCCTTGACTTGATCTCCGTACCTAAGTTTATCAACTTAGGTACGGAGATAAACTCTGTTTGTATAGCGGCGAATAACCTTCGCCAAGGCTTAAGTTGACACACACGACAGTACACCCATACCTATTTATCTCATTCAAATGAAAATTCTTATAGATTAAGCTTTTAGCTTTTTACTAGAGAAATTGCACATCTTATTTTCATAATAAGTATAAGTTTTTCATAAATTTTTCATCATCTATCAGTTTAAGTTCTAAGTACTAATAACAGTGTATTAACTGATATAGAATAGTCTTTTTTAAGTGGAATTACTTTAGATGAAGAGCTATTTGAATATACCAATAAAGGCTAAATTATCAATTGACTTTGCAGAAGAATAGCTGTTAGAAGTAAGAGACGACAGAACACAGATAGCTGCTCCCAAGAGCATTATCTAAATTGTTTTCCCTACTAGTGACTCTTGATATGAAACTTAATTTACTCACTGCCTTGATTGCCGCTACAGCTACCTTAACCGGATTAGTTTCCAAAGTAGAAACTGCATCTGCTGCTGATTTTAGCTGGGATAGTTCCTGGACTCAACCAACGGTATACAATAAATCTCAAACTGGTTTTAACGACACTCCTTTTCAACAATTTGTCCAAGCTGAAAGCGTTGTTCTCCCAAACAGCGGACAATTTAAATTAGACCCCACTCAATTAAACCTAAAATACGACCATGATGTTTCTGTTTACTTTATCAATGAGGGCGCAGGTTATAGAAACCAGTTAGCCTTTAATGCCACAGGAACCACTAACAAGTCTGGGCTGCTTTTTAATGATATTTCTTGTGAAGGAGACGGGTGTGTTGGTGGTTGGGGCGGTAATGCCCTAAAATTTGGTGATGGGGTCAATATTGGCAATGTTACCGCAGGTACTCAACTCGACTTATGGTTGAGAGCTGATGGTCTCAACCGTGGTAACTCTGCCAATATATTTGGTACTGAAACTGCTTCTAATGCTGACGGACTACAGCACGCCGTTGCTTATGCTTACAACAACTACATCATATTGGCATTCGAGGATTTATACGGTGGTTTACACGCTTCAGGGGTAGATGCTGCAACTGGGAAGTCGAACGAAGGTTCTGACCGTGACTTTAATGATGTTATTGTCGTTCTTGATATCGGCGAAGCAAATGTTAGAGAGTTAATTGGTGCTACCGTTCCTGAACCATCTGTTACTCTGTCAATGTTCGCAGTGGGAGCAGTTAGTATGTTTGGATTGCGTCGTCGCCGTCAAAGTCGCACTTCTAACTAAACTTTAAAACGTTGTTAATATAGGGCGCGTTTAATATCAGAAGTGATTGATCGCATATTCACCCGTACACGTGTATGGGTGAATTTACGTGTGTAGTGGCATTTATATTTTATCTACCGCGATCGCGTTCTAAATCATCAATCACTTTTTGCAAATACCACTCGTCTGACATCCCAGGATAGTAATCTTGCTTTTGCTCAATCAATCGTTCGGCAATTTCCCAATATCCTCCCACCATTCGTAAAAGTCGCTGACGTAGCAGGTTATATTTTTGCTTTTTTGACTCTGGACTAAATTTCTGGATTTTTTCTAGGCTACTTAAAACTTGTTGATAATTTCCCCAATCTTCTTGTTCACAAAAAATACTCGCCGCCTGTTGATAATTCTCCACGGCGTTTTGCATTTCTTCTAAGCAAGTATAGGCAATACCGCGATTGTAGTAAGCATGAGCATCATCAGGATTAATTTGCAGCGCTTGGGTGTAATCTTGAATTGCATCGATATAATTGCCCATTGCCCGATAGGCATTACCTCTGGCAATATAAACTAAGGCATCTTCGGGTTGTATTTGGAGTGCTTGATTAAGGTCTGCGATCGCTCCTTGATGATCTCCCAATACAGAACGGGCTTTGCCTCGGTTGCGATAGACAATGGCATCTTGGAAATTTAGTCGCAATGCTTGATTAAAATCTGCGATCGCTTCTCGATAATTTCCCATTTTACAACGGACAACACCACGGCAGCAGTAAGCTTGGGCATCTTGCGGATCGGCTTTTAATACCCAGTTTAAATCGGCGAGTGCCTCTTGGGTATCTCCTTTTTCAGCCTTGTCTAATAATTGCGTGAAATATTCCTTTGTGGATAAAATTGGCGCATTAGTGGAATGTGGTTGCTGTACAACAGATTTTTCTGGGGGTTGTAGCTGTTTAATTAGTTCCAGACACAGACGACAATTCTCTTTATCCTGTTGTTCTAGATATAATTGTGCAGCTTTTTTAAAGTTAGCGATCGCATCTTGAATATAACCCTGTTTGCGCCGCACCATCCCCCGTAGATTATAAGCAGCAGCATAATTGAGATTAAGACGAATAGCCCGTTCCACATCCTCCAGCGCCCCCGGCAAATTTTTCAGCGCCACCCTGGCTAATCCACGACAATAATATGCCTCTACACTCTCAGGATTCAGCTTCAGGGCTTCGGTATAATCTGAAACAGCCTTAAGGACTGCTCCTGAGTCATAATATGCCAAACCCCGTTGCAAGTAAGCTTCGCTAAAGTAAGGTGTCAATTGTAAAGCATGGTTAAATTCCTCAATTGCTCCAGCGTAGTCTTTTCGCCTAGCCTTTTCCAATCCTCTATTGTAGAATTCGTCATTCATGGCATTTGTTTGGTTGATTCAGTTAGTTGAATTCCAGCAAGCTTGCTTCATAGCCTAACCTATGCACTCACCCTTAATATTTTAAGTATCCGGCGTGGCTTTGCTTAATTTCATGTTTTCTGTGAAATAAAACCAACACACAACGGTTTTGGAGGTAGATTTAGTACAAATATCAATAACAATTTTATACCAATGAAAATTAGAACTATTACAACAGGTATATCACTTCAATCCCTACAAGAGCAGGAAAAAATTAAGCAAGCTGCTGAATTTAATCGGCAAGCGCAGATTTTTTTTGAAAAACAAGGATATGAGGTACAAACAACTAGAATTGCCACTAATACCTGGGAAGAATATCTGCAAGAGTTCTCCAAAACCGAAATTATCAATAAAATTCAAACTCTAGAACAACTTTGCCAAAATCAGAATATCAGCTTTTTCAATATTGGTTATGCCAGCAAACCCGAAACCATAGATATGATTTCAGATATCAACAAAAATACATCGATTATTTATTGCTCTAGCAAAATTGGCGATAGGGAAAATGGCATCAATTTTGAGAATGCGAGGGAATCTGCTAAAGCTATTAAACGTATTTCCCAAGAAAGTGAAAATGGCTATGGCAACTTTCGTTTTTGTGTATGGGCAAACTGCCAGCCAGATATTCCATTTTTTCCTACTGCATACCATACAGGCAATACATCTTTTGCTATAGGCTTAGAGTTAGGCGACTTGGTAATGCAAGCATTCTCACAAGCTAACAATATTACAACAGCAGAGCAAAACCTACACTTAATTTTAGAATTAGAATTAAATAAAATTGCAGCTATTGCTGAAAAAATATCTGATAAGTTTAACGTAGCATATAAAGGAATTGATACATCTATAGCTCCATCTTTAGACAAACAAAATAGTATTGCTTTTGCTTATGAAAAATTGATGAGTGGTAAGTTTGGACATTCAGGAACTCTTGCAATTTCTGGGATGCTGACTCGTGTATTGAAAAGCGTATCAGTAAAAATCTGTGGTTACTCTGGACTAATGCTTCCAGTTTGTGAAGATGTTGGACTAGCTGCAAGAGCTAATGAGCAAACCTATGATATTACAAATTTATTATTATATTCAGCAGTTTGTGGCTGTGGACTGGATACAGTTCCGATTCCAGGCGATATAACTATAGAAAAAATTACAGCTTTATTAATTGATATGGCAACTTTAGCCATCAAGTTGAATAAACCACTCTCAGTCAGATTATTTCCGATTCCAAATAAAAAAGCTGGGGAAATGACTACATTCAATTCCCCATATCTCGTAGATTGTAAAATATTTACAGTTGACTAAAATTATTCCGAAAGCAAACTTGGAGAAGTCAGCACAAAAACATCCCTACTTCCCTGAGCATCAATCTGTGGTTTGATAGGAGTGGTGAAGTGGAAAAAATCATGATCATTTACCAATAAAAGTTCACCCGGATTTAGAACTTTGCTAAACACAGGTTTTTCTTTTTTGGCTGTATAGAGATGTGTTTCTCCACCTTGAATATTATCTCTATCTACGGAAAATATGCCAATAAAATCAGTACCATCTTGATGGATACCTTCAGGCGCTGGATTACTAAAATTATTTGGTGAACAACTAATTCTAATTTGATGAACTCCGATTTCAGCTTCAGGATGAAGTTTACAAGAATCACTAAATGCTAAAACAAGATTTCTAAAAATTTCAAGCTCTATGAGTGCATCATCTAATTCTGCAAACTCTCTTTTTATATCGCCCAACAATGGATTATGTTCTTTACTTTGAAAGAAGTAGCCATGAGGTAATTTGATTAACTTATTTCCCGAAACGGTGAATCGAGATAATCTTCTAGAACGATAATTACCTTTGATATAAGGATCAACAGGCATATTACTAAAAAATGGTTTGAAACCTTCTAGATTTATCGAATTTACTTTTCTAAGAGTAAAGAGAAAAGCATATTCTAATTCCATTGCTGTCCACACTTTTTGCATAGGATTTACCTCCTTGCATATTGAAATTCTCCCGGATTTTTTATGGGAGACTTATAATACTTAGTATATGATACTTTTTATTGCTATGTTGTTAATTTAACTACAAAAATTGACAATCCATGATATATGAAGTTACTCAAATTCTCTCACAGGGAAGAGTAGCTGCTGAAAAGATTTGCAGATATGGGTTCGGTGGGTAAGGAATCGACGTATATTGACTAGCAGCAACAAGGTTTCATAATGATAGATTGGCTTTACCGTTACCCACCTTTATATCCAGGTATTCTGCTAAAACGCTACAAGCGGTTTTTTGCTGATGTTCAACTTACTTCTGGCGAGATAGTTACAGCACACTGTCCCAATACAGGGCCGATGACTGGAGTCTCGACTCCCCAAAGTGCGGTACAGCTTTCCAAAAGCGATAATCTTAACCGCAAATTGGCTTACACTTTAGAACTAATTCAGGTACATGATAATGAGCCGACTTGGGTAGGCATAAATACTTTTTTGCCCAATCGGGTGGTGAAGCTAGCTTTGGCGAAACACCTTTTCCCAGAATTGGGCGACTATAGCCAAATCAAGGGCGAAGTGGTTTATGGGTTAGATAAAAAAAGTCGAGTGGATTTTTTCTTGACGGGGAGTGATGAAGAACGCCCGATTTATTTAGAAGTGAAAAATACAACTTTGTCTGAGGGGAGATTAGCTTTATTTCCTGACACCGAGACTACAAGAGGACAAAAGCACTTGCGAGAACTGATGGCGCTACTACCTCTAACTCGTGCAGTGATGCTTTATTTTATCAATCGTAATGATTGTACTGAGTTCTCTCCTGGCGATCGCACAGATCCTGTCTATGGTAAATTATTACGGGATGCGATCGCTCTCGGTTTAGAAGTCTTACCTTGCCGTTTTGACATTTCCCCCGAAGGTATCCGTTATTTGGGTTTGGCAAAACTAAAAATTTGATTACATCTAATAAAGAGAGACTAGCAATTGCAACGTCCTTACACCAATAAAACAATAAATCCATCTAGATGCTGTCTAGATGGATTTGTTGGTAGTTGGTGTTTACTAAAAAACATTCAACCAGACTGTAATAGAGAAACGACTATTAGGTAGTCGCCGTCCTACAAATAGCATCCGCTATTGTGAGGTTTGCTTATGCAGGAATCAAAACTGTGTCAATTACGTGGATGACACCGTTATCAGCAGCAACATCTGCGGTTGCAACTTTTGCATCGTTTATCTTGACGCCATTAGAAGCATCAATTTTTACATCTGAACCTTCAACTGTTTTAGCTGTCTTCAGTTTAGCCACATCAGCAGCCAGCACTTTGCCTGAGACAACATGATAGGTCAAGATTTTCTTGAGTTTAGGAATATCTTTCAGTAACGCGTCTACTGTACCTGCTGGAAGCTTATTAAAAGCTGCATCAGTGGGTGCAAAGACAGTAAATGGGCCAGTGCCTTTTAGTGTATCTACCAGACCAGCCGCTTCGATTGCTGCAACTAGTGTCTTGAAAGAACCATTATTAGTGGCAGTGTCAATTATGTTGGCCATGTGTTTTACCTAGTTCTGTGTAACCTGTTACAAATCTAAACCATGTTTACATAAAATCTATCTATCGTTAGGCTTATATCAAATTAAATTTTTTATTGATAGTATAAAAGTTTATATATATTTTTATACCAATAAAGAATTATATGTACATCTTCTGGGTGGATGATTTACAAGCGCTTCTAGATGCGATCGTTTGTCATCAGTATCAATCCAGTTAGCTTTTACCAAAAAAGTTGGTAAAAGCTAATTTAACTGTATTTACGCCAATAATTCCGATTAATCCTTGTGATAACAGAATTACAAGAATTAGTTTACTTATCTGTGTCAGGGAGTAATAACCAAAAAAGTTGGTAATAAACTTATTTAACTGATATTATTTCATCACTAAATACATTTCACTCGCTGTTTGTGTAATTCTACGTGGAAATAATAAACGGCTAATCACGCTAATACTTTTAGCAATTGTGATTGGCCATTTGTTTCCATAGTTTGTTATGCGTATGACTTACGCCAAAACCCTCACTAAATCACATTTGTCCATATCCCCTGGCTTCTCTGTACAGAGTTAAAGTTGGGTGGTAGAGCTAGCTATGGTTTTTTATACTTAGGGGTTGCTGAAAAAGTCATGAAACAGCAATTTTAAGGGTTGACCAGTTATGCAAGGAAGGTCAAAGATAGCTTGATACTATCAATAAATAGCTGAATTATAATTTTCAGTTATATTAAACTTTGAAAAAAGTCTATTTTTGAAAAATAGACATAAAAAAGCATAAAAAACCCGTGACAGGTGAGTAGAAAGATTCATGACTAAAAAAGTAATAGCAATTGCCGTTTCAGAAGTATGAGACAGTTTCGCCATCACTCGATTAAGACTAAATCTTCTTTTACGCAAGTCCCGAATTTTCCCTCAATACAATTACGAATCCTCTCGGATTCTAAATCTTGCTTCTTTTTTTCTTTACTAATATTAGCTGGAGGTCTTCCTAAAGGAGGTCCGCTCATGATAATACCTCTTTCTTTACACCAAGCGCGATTCTCCCTTGTTCGATAAATTTTATCTACATGAACAGATTCTGGATAATAACCAGTATAATTTCTAAAGGCTTCTACTTGAGCTTTTAAGTCTCCTGATTCATTATAATTATCCCAACTAATGTGGTCTAAAAATACAAATCCATCAAAACAACTAGCTGACAATTTTGCACCAAATTCTACAGTTTTTCCGGCTTTGCCTCTGACGATTGGACGAATGTGTGGTTGGGCTAAACTAACAATACGGTCATCAATACTCTGTTTTTTATTTTCATACAACCATAGTTGTTGGCGATAGATTTCTGCAACTACAAGCAGCATTTTATATTGTCTATTAGTTAAATTTTCTAAACTTGCTCCAGAACTAATTAGCTGGTCAATATGCGATAAGTTTCTTTTAATATATTGGAGTTGCTTTTTTATTGCTTTTCTTCTATCTTTTTGAGATACACGGCGTTTTTTCGCTACTTCTAGGTAGTCAATTCTTGCAATTTCTCTATAAGTTCTTGGCTTTTTCTCCAATGTTCCCTTTATCTGTTCAAAAAGTAAGTCGATAATTATTTCTGTCTGCAATAAGCTTGATTTAATAGTCCTAAATCTGTCGGATAGCTAATATCACCTGGCGCACAAGTTGCATCTAATATTAATTTTCCCCGATTTTTTAGCTCACTTACCTCTTTTTCTTCTGTTGAGTCTGTTTTTTTTTCAGTGCAAATCGAAGATGCAGCCTCTAGCATCTTCTTTACCATTTCTTGATTAATTTTGTTAACTAAATCGGCACTGATTCTTTCACGAAAATGAACTAGCATCGATGCGTCAAATGGAGCTTCATTATTATAAGATGACATCCCTCTAAAGTACTGTAGATAAGGATTCTCTTGGATTTGTTCTACTGTTTCTCTATCGCTTATGCCTAGTTTTTCTTTGATGATTAGTGCGCCTAATGCCATCCGAAACGGTTTTGCTGGTGCCCCAATCTCCAAAGATAAACAAGAAGAATATTCCTCTTCAAATTCTGTCCAAGGTATGAAAGAAGCCATAATCACCCAACGATTATCTTCTGATAACTTTCCCCCGACCGCAAGTTCAAAGTTTTCTGCTGAGATTGGATTTTGCCCCTGTTTTCTGTACATGGTTACAAACAGTACACTTTAGTACTGTTGGTCACGGTGATGCAAGGATTTTGGGCTATTCTACCCTCTTATCTTGCACCTGAATATACTTCTTTGGTCAGATAATCTAGAGACTGCAAGCTTTTCTTTCTTCTTCAGCAACCCCTACTTAGATAATGTGAGTGTAAAATATGAGACTGTTCCTGTACCTGAGCCATCAACTATTGGAGGAATAGCAGTTACATCTGGTTTGTTGGGAATATGGTTGAAGAAAAAGAAGGTAATTAGCTTGAAAGAATAGCCCTTTTTTGTCACTCTTGGAAAACAACAGAACGTAAATTCCTCAAACTACTATGTGCTAGCTATGAGGGATTTTGTCATCTACTGCTAAGGGTTATTTAGTTAATTCCACTAACTATTTATTTTTGTCTCGCCTCAAGCCAATTAGTCAAAAATGTAGTTATTCCTCAAGTTTGTCAATAAAAGCAGAATACTACTTATTGAATCAAACTTCTACACCAAGAATGCATAAGTGATCCTTGATTAGTTGTTTGCCTAAATGCATTGGATATGGTGAATGAATATTACCCATAGACCACGCTGGTGAGATTCGTAAGTAGTGTGGCACTCGGCAAAGTGATTTTAGGCTTTCTTCTGTTTTTTGGAAATCTGGATGAACGAAAAAGGGTAATATTTCTAGCATCTGCTGGTGCTTGAATGCAATATTTACACCATATTCGTCATTTTGCGAGTCGAGCATATAGAGTTCGCGTGCTGTTGGGGTATCTTGGGCTTTTTGTGTTTTGGGTAATCTTCCAATAGAGAAGTAATGGAGCAACTCAGGTATCGATGTATCATAAAAACCACTTAAGTGAATTAAATCTCGTGCTGGAGAATTCTCATTCCAAGTTTGTCGATTGGTGATGTATTGAGTTGTCTCGTCGCCAGTGCGGAAGCGAATTATTCCTAGAAGGTTCCCAAGTTGGTTATGGTCACGAGGATATACACAAGAATGACCTGGAACGTGTTGGAAGTCTAAGATATCCCGTTTTGCAAGGAGATATTCATTTTTTAGTTGAAACCAAGCTTGACCTCCGTTTTCTTCACCACGTTCATTACGCCATACATCGGCTTCGATTAAGACAAGGGTGGGTTTTTCGCTTACTTGCGTTAGTACATCCGCCGCAAACTTTACAAGCTCTATTCCTTTTAACTGAACTGTTTTGTAATTGCGATCGCGGCGTACTCGTGAGAAAATCTGTCCCAGTTCAATCCCCACCTGTGCGTAAGGAATCCAATTGTTGCGATCGGGAAATAACACATCAACTGCACCATTTGCCCGCAGACGAACAGCTAAGGCATAGTGAATATTCTCTTGACCTTGAGTAGCTTTTCGGCGACAAAGGGCAATTACATCTAGATTTTGGGCGATTTCTTTGGGTATTCCTGCCCCTTCATAGACTTCTGAGAGCAGTCCATAGAGTGCCCCAACTTGGCGTAGTGTTACATCCAGTACAGCATTCAGAATACGTCCTTCTGTCTTCTTGCTGTAAGATGGCGATGTATCTGTGCTTTCATCTTCTTTGTCAGATGATTTTGGTTTAACTGTTTGCACCATTTGAGAACCGATTTTTTCTAACACACAAGCTTCACGAACTACTCTATAAATACTTTGTTTAGGATGAACTCCCTTCTTTTTTGTTTGTCCAATCTCAACGATTGCAAAACAGTAAGGCTTAGTAGTAGGGTCAATTAAAGCAATAACCTCATGTTTCAAAAAGTTGCGCCATGCATCGAGTTTTATTTGATGCTGCTTGCGGATTTGGTTATCAAACTCCTGACGATCTTTAGGTGCAAGTCCGTCTGTGTCGAGGGGTTTCAAAAGATTTGGATCGTTAATCCACACAGATGATACTTTGATATGCTCTGGAAAATCTTCTCCTTCATTGAGCAGGAAAGCATCACGCAATGTCTGGTAAGTTACATCACAGGTATCTCGTTCGCGCCACAGAATAAAAAGATGTGTGGGTTTTCCTTGCAATGCCCGCTTAATAGCATCAGCAATGATCGTTTGTCTTTCTTGACGACGGTTATCTACACGTTGCTTAATTTCTTTTTCAGTCAGCTTTTCTTTTTGTTGTTTTGTAAAATTTGGAGGTTGAGAAATATATTCGTAATCACGCATCGCTAAGGGTGTTTTTTGACCAGATGGAGCAGGAATATCAGATTGCATTGGATTATCTGATATTAAAACACCGTCTAGAAGCTCTAACACTTGAGAAACAATATCACCGCGTTCCTGTAAACTAAATCCTGGTTTAATACTATGTCCTCTTTTATGGTTTTCATGTTCATACTTGTATCCTTCAGCATGAACTAAATAATATTCATCTCTATTCCAGTTAGGATGATTATCTAAATTGCCGTACCTAGAAGGGTTGCAACGAATGTTATCAGTTATTTCAAGGGGACGCGCTTTGAATGCAGCTAGCAAATTTGGTAATTGAAATTTCCACAGATGACTATCTTCTCTTCCACTGTTATCAATGGTAAGACGGATCAAAGTTGAATCTACTTCGTAACCAGATAGACGTTCCTCATTCATCCCCATCAGCACAGAGATATCACGACCATAATTAGTTTCAATTAATGGCTCATGAGCATATCGTTGGCAACTTAAATGCAAAAAAATCCACGGTTTAAGCTTGCCATTTTTGTTGAATCGTCCGGCTTGAGTCTGAACGCGAAAATCTAAGCGATAAACAAAATAACCTTCCCTTTCGTTGCCATAGTCATCTGTGTACAGTGCCGGAAACGCTTGACTGACTAAGAATAGTCCAGTACGACCTGAGCCATCGCCTTGTACCTTGCGCCACTGGATTTCTTGCTCTCTTTGCCCGGAGCGAATAATACATTTTTTTTCATGCAGCAATGTTGCCAAGAAACTAGGAATGGCTTGGTATCCCAGTCCTTTTTCGGCATTGATGTTTTGAATGAGCGTTTTTGGAGTAATAGGTTGCCAATTCCAATTAGTAGGAATTATTGCCATGTTTTCAAGTAAGCGATCGCAAACACTATTCACCTGATCCGTTTTCCCCTTACCATCAAATTGCTTTGCCCACTCCTGCGCCCAAATAATCACTAACTCATGTATTTGCTCAGGTGTTGGAACTCGCAACGGATTTTCAACCGTTCCCACAGCTAAAGCTCGATAATTGCCTGTACCAAAGTATTCAAAACCATGTGTCAATGTTGATGCACAGGCAAGCAATCCATTGTTTAACTGTCGATATGGTATCCAGACCTTTTTCTTGCGATTAGATAAGAGAACTTCTTCCATACTGTTACGAAAATCCGCAACAATTTCTGCAAATGGAAACTCAAGTACCGCAATTTCCAAATCTGTAAGAGCATCTTCTGCAAGATTCATTCTGGCAGGTAAGACAATAGGAGGTTGCACGTCTTTTTTAGGTATTATGTATTCCTTTATACAAAAAATTTACCAATGTAGGTCTTCGATTTTTTCTAATGCATCGGCTAGAGGCTTGTAAAGTGCATTTCCCACTGTGTTTTCCTCGCTGGCGTAGTCGCAGATTCGTAGAAGCATAGCAACCAGAAGACTTGTCTCTTCTGTATCTAGTTCAGATAATTCTGGATCAGCTATCCTCGCAGCACTCTTAGGTGCCCAAGCCGCATCGACAAAATAACCACGAAATGGGACACCTCCACGCAAAAGACGACCAACGGCTTGAATAACTAATCCAGCAGTAGTTGCAGCAAGATCGAACCGGGGAAAAGCAAGTAATTCCTGATTATCGCGCAGGGTTTTATAGTAGGAACGTTGTTCAACCGATCGCCAGTAACGCGCCGCTAATTGGCGTACCTTTTCTGCACGTTGTACAATTCCGTCTCCTTGTTGCCATGCTAGAAAGTCTGCTCTATCTGCCCACTCTAAAGCGCGACGGTTCATTTCTTGGGCGATCGCCTGTGTATCATGTGGGTGTGGATATGGACGAGTCAGAAAGTAAATAGCACCAAATGCCGCTTTACCATTGGCATTCAAAATATTGAAACCACGCCCGATCGCATTCATAGGAGCAACAAGAATCTTTCCTTTAATTTGCCCAAAAGTCTCAATGTCTGCACGATTGAGCGCACCTTTATCAGATGGTTTGGCAAATTTCGCTAGCTCATCAAAGTCATCTTCCGTGTATGTCTTTATATTGTCAGGAACTAGGTGATAAACAAAGTCCTGCATACTTGACCAGCAATTGCGAATTTCGTTTGCTGACCAATGAGCTTGATCGTAGGAGTTGACGAGTAGAAGAAGGCGATCGCGATCCCTCCAATGGTTACTTAAATCATTTTCGCCAAGACGTTTTAATTCCCTGAGTTCTTGCCCCAAATGGCCTGTACCGTTGCTGCCAACTAGCGATCGCGCTATTTCCTGAAACAAGCCCATTTTCTGCCGTTCGGGGCTACCAGAAATGCGGAGGGGTTTGTTCTTTTGGTCAAATTGGGGAAGAAATTTGAAGTGGCTTTGAGCGATCGCATCTCTCGCTCCCTGTTCTGGCATTAAAACCCCTTGGGGATTACCAACGTGAAAGCTGGTAGAATCTGGTAAGTAGGATGTTCCAGAAAGTGCCAGCACATTAGGGCCACGTTGACCGTTAAAATCTGTTAATAAACGATGAAAGTTTAAAATGTAGCAGCGTCCAATATTGGTGTAGGCAAACAACGTCAGCGCATTATTGCTGGAGCTTTTATTGTCGTCATTTCCTCTGGAGTAATAAGTGCCAAACTGTCGTCCTGTGGGAGGCAATGGCAAAATATTCAACATTGCAGCAGGCATCCGACGATGGGGTGAATCATCGTTGATTGATTGAGGTCGATTATGCCATTCATAAAAAACAATTCGAGTGTGCCGATCTAAAAGAGCGATCGTCAGCGCAAATTGGAGGCGATAAGCCAATGTTTCAACAGTATCTACATCTGGCTCATCCCCGTTCGGTGAATGTCGCTGTTGTTGAGTTGATTGTTGCAAATTTTGATTGCGATTCTCCAATTCTATTCGCAGTTGCGCTAAACGCCGTTCTGTATTTCGGAAAAATTCGATAATCCAAGCTCTGCAAGCCCTGTAGATATTCTCATCTGAAGCACTTTCTCCAGTACTATTGATTTCTTGCATAAGACGCGCAAGGCGAAAGACTGGATCTCGGTTTGGGTTAGATGAAGGCTGCATCCGTAACGGATCATCCTCGTTGAGCAGTGCATCAAAATAACGCACAATTGGCTGTACAAGTCGAGCATTTGCTTGTGAAAGCGCATCAGATGTATCTGGATGTTCAAATTCTTCCAATCCAGCAAGACGACGGGCAAATTTGAACAGAAGGGAGTTAGGTGTAAAGTAACCTCGTTTTACCCATTTTCGGAGAAATTGATGTCCAACCTGTTTATCGAGTAGGGTTAATGTTGCTGTAATTGCTTTTTGTGCATCACGTTCTGCTCCAGTCCATCGTTGTGTTGATGGAGGCATAACACGGTTAGTTTTTGAGAATTGTTCTGTTTTCACGCCAATATCATCAAAAACGCCGCTATTACCACCGTCAGTAAGAACCACCTCCTCAGCATAAGTGTCATCAAACCACTTGATGATTGTTTCTATTTCATCAAAGACCACAAAATCTGATTGTTCATTGACGAGTTCACCGATTTTGAGCGGGCGCAAGTCTAAATGACGGGGTAATCCTGCCATTGCCATCGCGCCAGGAGTTGTAATCCAAACACGAGCATTTGGCATATCACGATAAACCTGTTGGGATGGGCATTTATCAAAGAATGGACACAAATAGGATGAACCGAGGTTTTTACTTCGCTTGCTGCGATCGCTTTTAGGCATTTTTTTGAGAGTATGACAGGGTTCAATTCCCGCTTTAAGAGCTTTGCCGTCTAGAAGTTGAATAAAATCACGCTCTTTTAGCTGACCTTGGAGAGGACAAGCTGTGCCTAGCCAACGTTCACCCCAGTGAGGCTGTCCGCGTTGTCGATGTTCCTGATAATCTTTTGAGGCAGAGAAACTCTGAAGGTGTGCATCGCGTTTACTGCGCCCCAAAATTGGCACTGCGACTGGATGATCATTCTCTGGATCGTTACAAAACCACCAGTTAATTTGATTCGCTAGTTTAATCGCTGATTGCACATCACTAACGACTAATGTGATCCGGCGATCGCAATGATGCCGCAGAATGTTAACACTGAACAACTGCGAAACCGTCGTTTTTCCAGAGGCAACCATACCTGCAATGTTGGTGAAGCCATCTAACTCAAGAATTTGCTCCTCTTGCGGAAACAGTGTTCCGTTTTCGTGAACTTTGTGGAAGTTGATTTTGCGAAAGCGATCAACCCAGTGTCCTCTAGCAGTTTGATCCCAGGCATATTGAAGCGCTAAGGTTTCTTCTCGCTCATCAATCCATGCTGCATCTAGCTCTAAATCTGAAATCCGAAGCGAAAACGAAGTCCGAGAACGAGTTGTAGCAAACCAAGGTAACGGCTGTATTTGTGCATTTAGTACCTGCTGCTGCGTAAATCTGACTGGTACTATAACTGTCTCTTCTCCTGTCTTTGCCTCAAATTGATAAGTGGTTCCGGCTTCTACTCGTTTAACTTTGCGAAGCCGGAAATCTAAATTGCTATTTAAACAACGTTCATACAAATCTTGATGAACTTGATGCCGGAGATTTTTGGCAGCATTAATAATATAGCTATCCCAGTTTTGCGGAGTGAATTCGTGATAGTTACGCCAATCTAGAGGAATCCTTAGATAAGAACGCAGTGCGCCTAACCAAGCGAAACGGGCAGAAAAGGGAACTATTTGGCGAGTATTGGCGATCGCTCGACGTTCCATCTCATTCAAATTCTGTAAGCGTGGATGTCTCAAAGGCATTCCACTCAAGATTGCCCAAGGTGCGGTGATTGGCTCATCATCAATTTCCAAATACTCCATGAGAGCAAAGCCAAGCTCTACTTGAAGCAACAATTCAGCTTGAGTACGATCCAAACCTGCTTCCTTCAACTGTTCGAGGCGGTCTTGAAACTCGGTCGGTACTTCAAATAAGCTCATCTGGCTCATAAACTATTTTCCTTCCCGCAACTGCTCAATTTTATGGATAACCCTTTCCTCAAATACAGCATCACTCAGAGGATGGGTACTGCTTGGCAGCTTTGTCGCCTGTTCACGGAGAATTTCGAGGTAGTTCTCTCGTTGTTGCAGGCGTTGGATGGGAATAACATAAAAGCTTTCGTCATAATGCAGATCGCCCTCACCAAATAGAGGCGTAAGCTTTAGTGCTAAATTGTAGGGGCTTCGGTAATCTTTAATATCTACAGCCCAGGTTGATTGGTCACAAAAGCGTAGTTGTAAGTCATAGCGATCAATACCTGGATAAAGATGGATGGTACAAAGCTGATCTGAGTATTTGCTTTGAAGTTCTTCCAACACTTTAAATAAGCGCATCTCAGGTATACCCGGTAAACAAATACGCAAATGGATACCAAACTTCAGACGACGCAACCCTTGTTTCCAGGTAATTTGTCGAATAAAGGGCAAATTTTGGCGATGATCGTTGCAAGCACTAGGTTTAATACCACGTAACTTTCCATACTTTTTAAACAAAGGGCCGCAGCGATCGCAATTCCAACAAGGCTCATTTTCTTCACACTCATCGTAGAGTTCGCCAACTTCTTGAATATCAATATGTCGAGTTTTGGAAAATATTTTGCGAAGCTGTGCCGGAGTTGTGTATGGATTCTCAATCAAAAATAGACGCAGCAAAACATACTCCTGCTGAACACGCTCAGGATCGCTATCGTTGTTGTAAAGTTCTTGTAACCGTTCCAAAATTCTCTGAAACTGGAAATTCTCTATGGCAATTTGCTTGGTTAAAGTGGTGGCAAACTCTGACAACTTAGTTTTTTCAAGTAGTTCCTCATATAAATATCGACTTGCTTCTTCACTCAACCCCCATTCATAAAGCAGACCAAAATCAGAGTCAAACTCTTTTGGCAGTAAGCGCCCTGGATACCAAGTTTTTACAGGTTTTTCGAGTAATGCTAAAAGACCAGTTAGAGTCCGTGGGTATGTTACAGCAGTTAACTCTAGAGCTAGTTTATTAAGAGCATGACGGAGCAGTTCAGGATATAGATATCTGCCATCTCGACGGACAAACTCTGCTAAACCAAGGATGAGATTATCAAATTCATTACTTCCCATTGAAGGTAATCCTTCATTTAGAGGATTTTTTTAACAGCACGAACTTTTTCAAGCGTGATACATTTGTTTTATAAAACATACATTATTATTTATTTTGTGTCAAATAAAAAGCAATTTATTCTTTTGTAAGACAGGGGCAAAGGAATGGGAAGTTATCTAGATATAGAACGGTTAGCAAGCCTAGTCCGCAAAAAACGCGGCAGCAGAGGACTACGGGAAACATCGGCGGATATTGGTAATGTTAGTCCATCCACTCTTTCACGAGTAGAGAGTGGGAAAATGCCGGATATGGAAACTTTTCTGGCACTTTGTAACTGGCTAGAAGTGCCACCTGCGGAGTTGTTTAGAAGCTCAGAGGACGATCATCTGGATACGCCTGAAGCGATCGCTATTCAACTACGCGCTGACAAAAATCTTGATCCAGCGATCGCTAATGCTTTAGCATCCTTAGTCAAAGCAGCGTATCGTGATCTGTCTCAAAATAATGGCGAATTGAAGCAAGATCCCTAAATATATGCCATTAATTCAAAGTCTATCGCCGGAATTTAGGCAACGCTGTGAAGCGATCGCAACTGAACAACGAAGCTTACTTCGAGTGCGATCGTTTGAACCGTTACCCGCAGACATTCTAGCAACCAAGTTAGGAGCAAGACTTTTTACACCCGATCGGGTTCCGAATTTAGAGCCAGAGCAAGTAACACTGCTACTTGCTAGCGATGGGTGGTCAGGAGCGATTATAAGCGATCACCCACTCTGGATTGTATACAACCCACGTCATGCACTTACACGGCGTGAATCAAATTTGATGCATGAAATAGCTCATGTATTGCTGAATCATAAATCCGTAGGCTTTGATCCTGTAACTGGATTACCAAAACGTAAACAAAACAATGAAGATGAAGCAACTTATCTAGGGGGATGCCTTCAAATTCCTAAACGTGGTCTACTGTGGGCGACACAACGAAAGATGCTGTTACCTCAAATTGCAGGACATTTTGGTGCTAGTGAGCCTATGGTGCAATTTCGCAGTAATGTGACTAATGTGCCTGTGAAATGCTTATAAGATTTCAAGACAGCTAGTTATAGAAAAATCCCAAAAGGGCTGAAAAAGGTTTATTTTCCTACTCCCCACTTCCTTTTTTAAGATAATGATCAAAAAGTATTGCTGTCACTTTGGCTGAAAGCTAGATAACATTAGATTCGGGCGTGTTTACTGTTCGGGAGTGCCAAAATGTCTAAACAGCTGGGTCAAAAAATCGCACCCACACCTATATCAAATGATATCAATGTGGTGGATTTGATTGATCAATACTTCACCGCTTACAACTCAGCGCGGTTGCGGGAAATCTGCCAGCTACTGAGTCGCGATGTGCTAACGGAAGGCGTCACGGTGGGAGTTAGCCTTTCCGGTGCGATGACGCCAGCAGGATTCGGGGTTTCAGCGCTTGCGCCCTTAATTCGCAACGGCTTTATTGACTGGATGATTAGCACTGGTGCAAATCTTTACCACGATATGCACTATGGATTGGGTTTTGAACTCTTTGCTGGTAATCCATTTTTGGATGATGTGAAACTTCGCCAAGAAGGCACGATCCGCATTTATGACATTATCTTTGGTTACGATGTGTTGCTAGAAACTGATGCGTTCATCCGCAAAATTCTCCAAGGAGAAGCGTTTCAGAAGCGGATGGGAACAGCTGAATTTCACCATTTACTAGGTAAATATGTCCGAGAAGTAGAAAAGCAATTGGGTGTGCAACATTCTTGCTTGTTAGCTACAGCTTATGAGTATGGCGTACCTATATATACGTCTTCTCCAGGAGATAGCTCAATTGGGATGAACGTGGCGGCTTTAGCATTAGAAGGTTCGCAGTTGGTGATAGATCCATCAATTGACGTGAATGAGACAGCAGCGATCGCATATAATGCCCGTGAATCAGAAGGTAAAAGTGCGGCTGTAATTCTCGGTGGCGGTAGCCCTAAGAACTTTTTACTACAAACTCAACCGCAACTTCACGAGGTCTTAGGATTAGAAGAACGAGGACACGATTACTTTATACAATTTACCGATGCGCGTCCAGATACAGGCGGTTTATCTGGAGCAACCCCATCGGAAGCTGTCAGTTGGGGTAAGATTGACCCGGATGAGTTACCTAACACAATCGTTTGTTATACCGATAGTACGATCGCTCTACCACTGGTGACAGCGTATGTGTTAAATAAATGCCAGCCTCGTCCCCTGAAGCGTCTGTACGACAGGCGAGAAGCCATTTTAGATAAACTGCAAAAAGACTATCTAGCAGCCAAAACTCAACCATCGGATAAAGTTCCAGCAGCAGTTGCTGAAAGTGCTTCACAGCAAACAGCGACTTATCCCTGTGGCCGGCTGATTCCGAATTCTCATTAGGGGAATAGGGAGTAGGCCCGGATTTCTCACCACACCTCTCAAAGCTTGTGTAGGCGTTTGATGGAGCAGAGGAGAGTTCAATGTGCCAAGTTCAATCCCCTCTGCCCCTCTGCCCCTCTGCTCCATCAAACGCCTGAAGCTTGTGAGAAAT